>JACQFS010000029.1 GCA_016199935.1 Verrucomicrobiota bacterium | reverse complement strand
TCAGTCCCACCAGCGTCAACCTCGCCGACGCGAAGACCGGCGGCTTCGACCTCACCGGCGGACTCTACGACCGGAAGAAGGAGAACAAGCTCACCGAGGCCGAGAAGAAAATGCTCGCGACCAAGGCCAAACGCCTCGACGTGAAGTTGAGTCTCCAGGCCTGGCACACGCTCGTCGTGCAGACGAAGGGCGACGAGATCAGCGTGTCCATCGACGGCAAACTCGTCGGCTCGTTCCAGTCCCCCGGCGTCGCGCACGATCACAAGACGCTGGTCAGCCTCACGACCAATCAGCAAGACGTGCACTACGACGACTTCAGCATCAAGGGCACCGCTCAGGCCACGGCGAAGCGCTGAGGCGAGACTTGAATCGCCGCGCCTTCATCCGCACCGCGTGTGCCGTCTCCGGGGCCGCGGCCTTTTTCCCACGCACCAGCCGCGCCGCTGACGCCGCCGCCGCCGTCGAGCAGGCGCACGCGGAACTTTGGCGGCGCTTCATTGACGCGCACGGCGTGATGCTCGACTTCACCGACCTCGACGGCTCGGTGAATTATCCCACGCCCGAGGAATGTCGCGCGGGCAAACCCAACGCGCTCGGCTGGTGGGCGCCGATCGAGAATGGCGCGATGGTCAACGGCCTCTACATGGACGCGGCGGTGAACCGCTGGCGGCACACGAAGTCCGCCGCGGACGCCGCGAAGGCGCGAAAACTGATGGCAGGTTTGCTGTTTCTCAACTCGGTCAGCGACGTGAAGGGCTTCGTCGCGCGCGGCGTGAGCACGGATGGCCGGTCCCATTACGCGATGGGATCGAATGACCAGACGATGCCGTGGTATTTCGGACTGTGGCGCTATCTCGACTCGGGCCTCGCGACAAAAGCGGAACGCGCGCGCATCACGGCCAAGCTCGTCGAGACGACGCACGCGATCATCAGCCTCGGCTGGAAAATGCCGGCCGAGCCGCCGTTCGGCACGCGTGGCAGTTTTGCCGGCTTCACTTTCGACACCGCGCCGCGCCAGCTTTTCGTTTTGAAGCTCCTGCACGCGGTCACCGGCGACGCGAAGTGGGACGCGCTGTATCGCGACGCACTGCAACAACGCGGCGGCAAGGAGGACCGCAGCCGCCGGGAAATCTGCGAGCACGGCATGGTGTTCGAGTATGCCAAGACGCACAACTGGACCTCGTGCACCGCCGTCGCCGCCATCCGCGGCCTTTGGGAAATGGAGGCGGAGCCCTTGTTAAAGGCCGCCTTTGCCACGGGGCTGAAAGCCAGCGCCGCGCTCGCCGCGGAGAGCCTGCCGCTCAGCGAGAAGTTCAATCACCACGACGGCACCACCTTCAGCCAGGACTGGCGCACGCCGATGCTGCCGCATTGGAAACCGCAGGCCACCGAGCAGGAAGCGCAGGACTTGGCGCACGTTCAACTCCGCGAGTTCCTCAAACTCTCGCCGCGGCGCGGTCAAGAGACCGCCTTCATCCGCGAACCCACCGCCGCTGCGTGGATCATCACGCTCTGCCCCGACGCCGCGACCGTGAAGCAGCACGCACCCGCCATCGAGCGCGTCATCGCGCACTACGACTACGCGAAACTCTACTACTCCACGTTCTTCTGGGTGGAGTCGGCGTGGTGGCGGCTGGCGGATGCGCGCTGACGCGGGAAGTTTAGGCGAAAAATTGGGGCAAAAAATGTTTCCGGATTTTTCGCCCCAATTTTTCGCCTTCTTCCGTGCCCCTGCTTTTTCGTCGAGTTGCGTCGAAGCGGACTTGTCCGCATGATGCGCGCATGAGTTTGCCCCGCATCGCCATCACGATGGGCGACCCGGCCGGAGTCGGGCCGGAAATCTGCCTGCGCCTGCTCGCCAACGCCGAACTCGCGCGCGAGTGCGTCCCGATCATTTTCGGCGACGCGGGCGTGCTGCGGCGTGTGGCGGAAAAAATTGGCGTGCCGCTCAACTCGCCCGTCATCGCGAAGGACGAATGGCCGAGGGCGAGCGGAAGCGTGAGCACGCCGAGCGTCCTGGATTTGCAATGCATCGAGGCCGGCGCGGTGACGCCCGGCCAAGTCAGCGCGGCGTGCGGTGAGGCGGCGTTTCGTTATGTCATCGCGAGCATCGAGGCGGGACTAAAAGGTCAGGTAAATGCGGTGACGACCGCGCCGTTGAACAAGGAGGCGCTGCACGCGGCCGGGCACAAGTATCCGGGACACACAGAGATTTTCGCCGAGCGCATGAAGGCCGAGCGCTCGTGCATGATGCAGTATTCCGAGGAAGTCACGTGCAGCTTCGTCACGGTCCACGTCGGCTACGCGGAGGCGCCGAAGCTGTTGCAGCCCGCGCGCATCCTCGACGTGATCGAACTCACCGCCGACGCGCTGCGCCGCATCCGCGGGCGCGAGCCTAAGCTGCTCGTGTGCGGCCTCAACCCGCACGCGGGCGAGCACGGCCTCTTCGGCGAACGCGAGGAGGAGCGGTTCATCATTCCCGCGCTCGACGCGGCGCGAAAGCGCGGCTTCGATGTCACCGGCCCCGTGCCGCCGGACACGGCGTTCACGCCCGCGCGGCGCAAGGAGTTCGACGCCGTCATCTGCATGTATCACGATCAGGGACACATCCCCGTGAAGGCGCTCGCGTTCGACTGCGCCGTGAACACCACGCTCGGCCTGCCCGTCACGCGCACGAGCGTGGACCACGGCACCGCCTTCGACATCGCGTGGCAGGGCAAGGCGGACCCGAGCAGCCTTTACTCCGCCGTGCGGCTGGCGGTGAAACTTTCGCGCCCATGATCGTCGTCCTCGCCGACGACCTCAGCGGCGCCGCCGAACTCGCCGGAGCCGCGCTGAATCGCGGCCTCACCGCCGAAGTGCAGACGGTCTTCACTCCCAAAACAGCGGCCGATGTGATTTGCGTGGACACGGACTCGCGCTCGCTCGCTCCGAGCGAAGCCGCGCGAGTCGTCGGCGAAAACGCCCGCGCCATCGCCGCCGTAAAACCGGATTGGATTTACAAAAAGTGCGACTCGGTGCTGCGGGGCAACGTGCTCGCGGAAATCCGCGCGATCATGGCAGCGACGCAAAAGGCGCGCGCCGTCCTGATTTCCGCCAACCCGACCCGCGGACGTGTCATCCGTGGCGGGGCGTATTTTGTCGAGGGCCGGCCGCTGCACGAGACGGCATTCGCGAACGACCCGGAACATCCGCGCCGCACGTCGCTCGTGGCGGCCTTGCTCGGCGATGATTTGTCCGACGTGGAAACGCCAGATGCTTCGTGCACCGAAGATCTGGCACAGCCAGCGCACGCACTCGACGCCGACTCGTTGCCCGCCGGCGGCGTGGAATTTTTCGACGCGATCCTCGCCGCGCGAACGCCGACGCGCACACTCGCCACACCACCGCCGGTAGACGCTAGCTTTGCTTCCGGCGCGACGCTGCTCGTTTGCGGCAGCGCCGTCGCGTGGCCCAAGCGCACCGAAGTCGCGGCTCGGTTTCAGATTCCCGCCTTTCCCCTGCCCCACGACGGGACCGCGATTGCCCAGGCATTGCGAACCGCGCCCGCCGTGGCCATCGGCATCGGCGACGGGCCCGCGACGCACGGCCTCACCTCCGCCGCGCTCGTGAAACATCTCGCCGCTTCCGTGAAGCGCGTCCTCGCTCAAGCCGCCACGCGCCGCGTCCTCCTCGAAGGCGGCGCCACGGCCGCCGCCGTCTTTCGCGAGCTGGGGTGGACGCGCTTGACCGCCTGCCAGCCGTGCGCGCCCGGCGTGGGCGTGCTCGCGCCGATCGGCACGACGGGGCTGGAATTGTGCATCAAGCCGGGCAGCTACGATTGGCCGGAAGGTTTCTGGCCGCCGAAGATTCCGTGAGGCGAGGGCGAATCAGGGAAGCGTCGCGGAAAATTCCCGCAACGCGGCGCCGAACTTCGCGGGCTCAAAATCCGGCAGTGACTGCGCGAGCTTGAACAACTCGTCGAGCTTCGCCTTCGCCGCTGCCGGGGCCGCGACGGCCTCCACAAGCCGGTCGAGCGCGAGCACCAACCGCTCCGCGCGGCGCGCGTGATCGGCGGCGGGCACGGAGGCGTCGGCAAAATCCGCGTGCGTGTCCGCGAGCCGTTTGAGCAACTGCTGCGTGTCCGCGGCGGAAAACTTCCGCGCCGCCGCATCGCGCGCGAGCTGGTCGCTCGCCGTGTGGACCTGCCGGAGATTTTCCGCGGAGGACTCCAGCGAAATTTTTCCGAACGACGCCCCAGCGCCGTCGGGCGACACGGCCTTTTGCAAAACCCACGACAGCCCGCGCCAGCGCGCGGTCAGCCGCTCGCCCGGCTCGCGTTGCATCTGCCACGTCATTTCGCGCAGCGCGGCGGCCTGGCCGACGAGCCACGTCTGCGCGTGCGACCAGCCGGCGGTTTCGCGCCAGTGCTTGGGCTCGGTGACGGACTGGCCGTCGAGTTCGAAGATCAACTCAGGGTGCCTGGCCTTTTCCAGTTCGTGACCGACCGTTTGATGGCACGCGACGCAGGTGTTCGCGCGGAC
>JACQFS010000028.1 GCA_016199935.1 Verrucomicrobiota bacterium | reverse complement strand
CCTGATTTCGAGTCAGGTGCCTTTAACCACTCAGCCACCCTTCCATTGCGCGGATGCTCTACCCGAACCGCTCCGCGCCCGCAAACAAAACTTCGCGCTCAGCGCCGTCCCGCGCTGTCCAGGTGGAACTTGTGCAGCACCCGCAGGAACACCGGCGCCAGCATCACGCCCATCACCGTGATGAAGACCACTCCGCTGAACAGCGCGTAGGCCGAGGCGAACAGTTTCGCCGCCGTGGTCGGCAGCGGGTTCACCGGGCCCATGCCGGTGAGGATCATCGCGGCGTTGAGCAACGAATCCACCCAGCCGAGGTCCGCGAGGAAATGGTAGCCCAGCACGCCGACCAGCAGCGCGCCGAGGAGAATCACCGCCGCAAAGCCCACGCTGCGCAGGTAGCGGAAAAAGAAATGCGACCGTGGCGGAAGCTGGCCGGGATGGAGTTCGGACATCGCGTCCTCCCTTCACGCGCGCGCCGCGAAAAGTGCCGCCGCCGCGATCACGCCGAGCGCGCCGGCAAACTGCATCGCGCGCCGGGGCAGGGGACGCCGCACGAACTGCGCCGCCACGCACAACCCGCCGCCCAGCAGCGCGAGCATTGCGAGGTGGTCCGGGCTGGTGAGCAAATGGAGTGGCGTTGCTTCCGTCAGTGAGTGGCCCGGATGCGCGTGGGCCAACGGCGCGAACGCGAGCACCGCGAGCGCGCCGACGGTGAAACGTTGAGGAATCGAGCGGTGCGAAAATTTGAGCGTGGGTTTCATGTGTTGATCAGTCGCGCAGCATTCGGGCGGTTCGGCCATCCGTTGACTCGGCAGCTCACCGGCTCCGCCGCATGATGGTGAAGCCGCCGCCGCCGCCAAGCAGAAAGCGATGGCCCGTGGTCAGCCCTCCGCGGCGGCCGGCTGCACGAACGGCTTCAGCTTCGCCACCAGCTCGGCCGGCGGACGGCACGGTTTCTCGGCGAGGTTGGTGCAGGCGTGTTTTGTTTCCGCTTCCAGGATTAGCCGGCCCGAGGCGTCGGTGATCCGATGCGCGAACGTCGCGCGCACACCCCGGAGTTCCGTGAGCCACACGGCGATGGTCAGCACGTCATCATAACGCGCGGGTGCCTGGTAGCGGACGGCGGCTTCGAGCACGGGAAAAATCACGCCGGCCTCCTGCCACGCGAGCAACGTCTTGCCCAGCGAGCGGAAGAACTCGCCCCGTGCCGCTTCCAGCAGGTCCAGATAGCGCGCGTAGTAGATGTGATTGCCGACGGTGCATTCGGAATACGTCACCCGGTGGGTGTGCTGGAAGATTTGCGCGGACACGCGGCGGAGCTTAGGGGGTGGCGCAACCGGCGTCCATCCTTCAGGACGTTTCTCCGTGCCTTGGGACGCATCGGGTTTGGGTTACCAGCGCACCGGTGATGGAAAACAGGCAGAATGGCAGCCCGGTCGGTCGAAATGCTCGATTTCCTTGGATTTCCGCAAGGTGCGGTCAAAACAGGCAACTCCCAAAGCCATCTTTCCATGTCCCAACGTCGTCTTTCCATGTCCCGGAACGACTTTTCCATGTGCCGAAGCCATCTTTCTATGTCCCGAAACAATCTTTCCACATGCTTTTGTCGTCTTTCCTCGTCATCGCACATGCTTTCCTCGTCTTCGCACATGCTTTCCTCGTCTTCGCACATGCTTTCCTCGTCTTCGCACATGCTTTCCTCGTCTTCGCACATGCTTTCTTGAGCTTCGCACATGCTTTCTTCGCTTTCTGCATGCAGATGTCCAGCTTCGGTGTGCCAAAAATGCGCTTCGCGCTGGCGAAAACGTCTGACGGAACCCGAACCCAGAGGTGGGAAGATGGAAACCACGGATGGACACGGATGAACACGGATGGAATCAAGAAAGCGGCGGTCAGATTGTTTCCCGCGCGGAAAAAACCGCGGCCCGATGCGCCATCCTCCAGCTCCGAAGCCATCCGTGTTCATCCGTGTCCATCCGTGGTTCTGTTTCGGAGTTCGGGCTGAATCCACTCCCCCGCCTTTCGCGCGCTTGCTTTCATTTCCCAAAAACAAAATCCTCCCGGCATGACTCCCAATCGCAGAACGTTCCTCCTCCAACTCGGCCTCGGCACCGCCGGCGCGGGTCTCGTCGCGCCCGCGTTCGGCTATCAGGTCAAGCCCAGCACGCCCACTTCCAACCGCCTGCCCCGCGCCACACCCGAATCGCAGGGCGTGTCTTCCGCCGGCGTGCTCGCGTTCCTCGACGGCGTCGCCGCCAGCCAGAACGAACTGCACAGCTTCATGATGGTGCGGCACGGGCACGTCATCGCCGAGGGTTGGTGGGCGCCCTACGCGGCGACGCTCAATCACACCATGTATTCCATGAGCAAGAGTTTCACCTCCACCGCCGTCGGGCTCGCGGTGATGGAGAAACGGCTCACGGTCGAGGACAAGGTCATCTCCTTTTTCCCCGACGACCTCCCGGCGCAGGTCAGCGAGAATCTCGCCGCGCTGCGCGTGAAGGATCTGCTCACGATGGCGTCCGGTCACGACAAGGACCCGACGGGCGAGGTGGTGAAGTCGGAGAACTGGGTGCGCGCGTTTCTCGCGAGCAAGCTGGATCACGCGCCGGGCACGAACTTCGTTTACAACAGCGTGGCCACCTACATGTGTTCAGCGATTGTGCAGAAGATCACCGGCCATCGCGTGGTGGATTTCCTGCAACCGCGCCTCTTCGCTCCGCTCGGCATCGAGGGCATGACGTGGGAGACGTGTCCGCGCGGCATCAACACCGGCGGCTGGGGTCTGAACATCCGCACCGAGGGCCTCGCGAAGTTCGGCGAGCTCTATTTGAAAAAGGGAGCGTGGCACGGCCGGCGCATCTTGTCGGAGGAATGGGTCGCGGAGGCGACGACGTTCAAGATTCAGCAACCGCTCGCCGCGAAACCCGCGCGCCCGAAGGAGACGGACGATTGGAAGCAGGGCTACTGCTACCAGTTCTGGCGCTGCACCCACAACGCCGTGCGCGGCGACGGGGCTTTCGGACAATTCACCGTCATGCTGCCCGAGCAGGACGCGGTGATCGTGATGACGGGCGAGAGTAAAGACCTGCAAGGCGAACTCGATCTCGTGTGGACGCACCTGTTGCCGGCGATGCAGCC
This sequence comes from Verrucomicrobiota bacterium, assembly GCA_016199935.1. GTDB lineage: Bacteria > Verrucomicrobiota > Verrucomicrobiia > Limisphaerales > JACQFS01 > JACQFS01. The sequence goes on along the minus strand of JACQFS010000028.1, from coordinate 26,053 downwards.
GAAGCCGCTCGCGCCGGACACGAAGGTCGCGGGGGCACTGAAGCGGCGGCTCGCGTCCCTGTCGCTGCCGCCGGTGAAAGGTGCGAAGACCTCGCCTGTCGCGGCGCAAACCCATCGCAAGGAATTTCAGGTTGGCGAGAACTCACTTGGCATCACGAAGGTGACCTTTAATTTCATGAAGCGCGGGTGCCTGTTGGAGTTCCGCACCAGCCAGGGCACGCATCCGTTGTGGGCCGACTTCGGCGGGTGGCGGGCCGGCACAACGGCCTTGCCGGGGACGCCGCCGCGCATCATCGCCGGGAGCGTGCCGGGTGGGCTGAAGCGGTTGCCGATCGTCACGAGCGCCGCGTGGCGCGACGAGCAGACGCTGGAATTGATGCTGCGTTTCATCGAGACGCCGCATCACGACCGCATCACGTGCGAGTTCGCCGGCAACGGAGTGAAGATCAGCTTTTTGAACAGCATCATCGGCAAGCGCGCGAACGCGAAGGACAGCCGTCCGGTGCTGGAGGGGAAGCTGGTGTGAAGAAGGCGGCGCGCTACCTGCGGCTAAATGCCCGGCGGGGCTAGTGTTGGGACGCTGTCGCGGGATCGCTTGAACTCCATCATCTCCTTCTCGAGATCGCGGCTCATCAACTGCGACCTCAGCGCGGCCTGCCCTTGAACCATCTCTGGCAGGACGACACCGGCAGTCAGAATGATTTTTATAGCTCCCCCGGTCCCGTAGATGGTGCCACGTCTGCTCCGGGGACCGAGGTTGGGCGAAGGCTCGCCGTGAAGCGAATCAAGGATGGCCGCGAGTTCAGTCAGCGTCTTTCCTTCTCTTGCCGAGATCACGACGGCGTTCGTCGCAAACGGATCGGTAGCCAAGCGTGTTTTTGCGTAGGTGTAGGTGAAGGCGCCCAGCATGTCGCCCGTCTTGATGCCGTCGTGGCATTTCAGGCATTGGGCACCCGCTCGGATAGGGCCGACTAGACGCAACGAGTCGGGCTGTTCCCACGCCAGCATTGGAGCGCCGAACTTCAAACTGGCGAGCGCAAGGTTTTCAAATGCGTCCGTGGCTCGCGTCCGCACGACTGGTGCCCCGCTCTTTTCGCCTGCAACCGTGGCGCTCTTGAACAAGGCACCCAGATCAAAATCATTGCTGCCTGAAGGCTGGTAGGTGAAAGAAACGGTCGGCAATTGGGAGAAAGCGTCGGCTGACTTTCTTTCATCAAGGAAATGAACAACCGGTCTCTCGGTGTTCACGTCGCCGATCATCGCCCAAGAAGTGTTGTTATAGCTATTCGATTTGGAACTCCACGACGATGGAGTCTTCGTTGTTCCACCGTGGCGCGTGAGTCGCTGGTTGGTGTGGTGTATCTGAATAATCCGTGACACCCCAAATTTTCCTCTGACACTCAGAAAGGAATTCACCATCTCCTCATGCGCAAACAACTCGATCCACGCAGCGTTTGTGATCACTCGGGTTTCCGAGGCCAGGTCGAGCACCGGCTCCCCACACATTCCAACGGCCACAGGGATGAGGAAGATGAGTCCACTTATCAAACTTTTGATTTTCATTCGGTCAGGGGCTTGGTCGGGCGAAATATTACTTCCATTTTGGTTCGAGTAAAGCGACAAGATTTCCCTCCGCCTCATCCAACTTTCCCGCCTGCCACGCAAAGAAAGTTCCATTTCGGCTTCCGCCTTTCGGCCGGAGCCGCTATTCGTGCGCGCGAACATTTCATGGCCAATCCCGTTCTCGAAATCACCAGACTCGGCATCGTCCGCGGCGGCACGCGCATCCTTCGCGGCGTGGACTGGCGCGTGGAGTGTGGCGAGCATTGGGTCATCCTTGGTGCGAACGGTTCCGGCAAGACCTCGCTGCTCGCCGCGCTCACGGGTTATTTCACGCCGACCACGGGGGAGATTGATCTGCTCGGCCAGCGCTTCGGCGAAAGCGACTGGCGCGCGTTGCGCACCCACGTCGGGCTCGTCAGCTCCAGCATCCGGCAGATGATGGCCGAGACGGAACCCGCGCTCGACACGGTGGCGAGCGGCCGCTACGCGATGATTGATTTCTGGGGCACGCCCAAACGCGCCGACCGCGTGCAGGCCGCGCGCATCTTGAAACAGGTCGAGTGCGCCTATCTCGCGGCGCGTCCGTGGTCCGTGCTGTCGCAGGGCGAACGCCAGCGCGTGCTCATCGGCCGCGCGCTGATGGCGAAACCGTCGCTGCTCATCCTTGATGAACCCTGTGCCGGACTCGACCCGGTGGCGCGGGAGAATTTCCTCGGCTTCCTCGAACGCCTCGCTCGTCGTCGCGCCGCGCCGACGCTGGTGTTCGTCACGCATCACGTGGAGGAGATCACGCCGGTCTTCACGCACGCGCTGCTCCTGCGCGCGGGGCGCGTGGTCGCCGGCGGGCCGTTGCGCAAAGTGCTGACGAGTGAAAACATTTCCCGCACCCTCGGCGGCGTGACGCGGCTGCGGAAGAGCAGGGGACGTTACACGCTGGTGGTCGCGGCGAGGCGTGGTGTGGTGGTATAGATGGCTGGACGCGTGAAGCGGAGTCGGTCCCTGTGTTATCGGGATTAAAATGTTTGCTTCGGTGTTCGGGTTCATCCGCCCTCACCCCGGCCCTCTCCCGCCGGGAGAGGGCAGGGGTGAGGGCTGGCTTTTCAGTCACGCTTCCAACTTGAGAATCGCGTCGCGTCGCGCCCCGGCCTGACAACGGTTGCGCGTCCGCTTCGCCTGACCGATAACTTCCCCGTGAGCGATTCGCCGACACCTCCCGCCGCCCCGCCGTCCGTCCGCGGACGTGGCGCGGCGTCGAATCCCGCGAACCGCTTCGAGCACCTCACGCTCGAACGCGACGCGGACTGGAATCCGGAGGACGATCCCGCGCCGCGCACGCAGTTCCTTCGCGACCGCTCGGCGTCCATCATCAACTACAACGACTCGCCGGACATCGGCTTCGACGCGAGCGTGAATCCGTATCGCGGGTGCGAGCACGGCTGCGCCTACTGTTACGCGCGGCCCTTCCATGAGTATCTCGGCTTCTCGCCCGGCCTCGACTTTGAGACGAAGATCATGGTGAAGGAAAATGCGCCGGAGCTTTTGCGCGCCGAACTCGCCTCGGCGAAATGGAAACCGCAGGTCATCGCCATGAGCGGCGTGACGGACTGTTATCAACCCGTGGAGCGCAGGCTGAAACTCACCCGCCGCTGCCTCGAAGTCCTCGCCGAGTTTCGCAACCCAGTCGGCATCGTGACCAAGAACCACCTCGTGACGCGCGATGCAGATGTGCTGCGCGAACTGGCGAAGCACCATGCCGCCGTCGTGTTCATTTCCATCACCACGCTCGATGCGACGCTCACGCCGAAGCTGGAGCCGCGTGCTTCGCTCCCCGCGATGCGCCTGCGCGCCATCGAGGAACTCAGCGCGGCGGGTGTGCCGGTCGGCGTGATGGTCGCGCCCGTCCTCCCGGCCATCACCGATCACGAGATGCCCGCGATCCTTGCCGCCGCGCGCAAGGCCGGCGCGCGCAGCGCGGGCTACGTCGTGCTGCGATTGCCGTTCGCCGTGAAGAATCTTTTTGAGGATTGGGTCACGCGGCACTTTCCGGATCGAAAGGAGAAAGTGTTCAACCGCATCCGCGACCTGCGCGACGGCAAGTTGAACGACGCGAACTTCGGCTCGCGCATGAGCGGCCACGGAATCTTCGCGGAACAGATCGAGCGGATGTTCGACGTGGCGTGCCGCAAAGTCGGCTTCACGCCGGGCGAGATGCCGAAGCTCTCCACCGCCGCCTTCCGCCGCCCCGGCGGGACGCAGATGAGTCTTCTCTGAAACGGTCCCCACTGCCGCGTCCTCCGCGTTTGATTTTTTAACGCAAAGGCGCAAAGGCGCAAAGACGCGGAACAAAAGCAAAAGGCGCGGAGCCTTTTCGCCCCGCGCCTTTGCGCCTTTGCGTTAAAATTCAGCGCCTCACATGAACTGCGTCACCCCCGGCACCGCCACGGGCGGGCACGGCAGCGTCATGTCCCAGTGGATGTCCTTCGGGAACGTGTCCTCCTGCGAGTTCAGCGCCATCTCCCACGTGATCTCCTTGCCGGTGTAGGCCGCCATGCGCGCCATGATCGCCATCAGCGTCGTCTTGGTGAAGCGATCCCCGGTGTTGATCGGTTTGCCGGCGCGGATGCTCGCATACATTTCGTCGTGCTCCGTTTGGTAGCCATTGTTCACCGTGCCCTTCCAGCGCCACGGATTGTCCGTCTTGAGGAAGACGTGCCGCTTGCTGCCGCTCTCGCCTTCATACACGCCCTTGGTGCCGAAGACCGTGTCGGCGTTCGCCTGCGCCGCCTTGTCAATCTGCCGGCAGAAATGGTAGCCCTTCACGCCATTCGCCCATTCATACTCCGCGGCGAAATGATCGAAGATGTGCCCATGCTCGCCGCCCGGCAATCCGGGCCTCGCCGCGCGGCCACCCGTGCAGATGACCTTCGCCGGCGGCTCGTCCTTCATCGCCCAGAGCATCTTGTCAATCGAATGCACCGCCTGCTCCACGATGTGATCGCCCGAGAGCCACGTGAAATAATACCAGCGGCGGATCTGCCATTCCAAATCCGTCTTCGTGTTCCCGCGGTTCCACTTCGGGTAACGCTCCGGCGCGGCGTTGTAGTAGCTGGAATAAATCGCCGTGATGTCGCCAATCGCCCCCTCGTGCAACTTCTCATACGTGTCGCGCTGCGCGTAAGTCCAGCGCCACACGAAGCCGTCCACCAGCGCGAGACCTTTCTCCTTCGCCTTCTTCGTGCTCTCCATCACCGAACGCAGGCCGGGGCCGTCCACGGCCATCGGCTTCTCGGCGAAGACGTGCTTGCCGGCGTCAATGCACGCCTTGATGTGCATCGGGCGGAAGCCGGGCGAAGTCGTCAGCAGCACCACGTCTACGCCGGAGTCGATGACCTTCTGGTAGGCGTCCAGCCCGGTGAACTGCCGCTCCTTGGGGACGTTGATCTTCTCCGGGTTGGTTTTGAACTGCGCCTTGAGCGTCTCCTCGGCGGCCTCGATCTTGTCGGCGAAGATGTCGCCCATCGCCCACATCTCGACGTTCGAGTCGGCGCTCAACGCTTGGTTGGCGGCGCCGGTGCCGCGCCCGCCGCAGCCGACCCAGCCGATCTTGATCTTGTCGGTGAGGTTCTTGGCGTGGAGCAACGCGGGGAAGCTCAGCGACGACGCGAGCGCGCTGGTGGCGACGGCGGCGCTGGAGGATTGCTTGAGGAAAGAGCGGCGGGAGGGATTGGGTTGGGAGTTCATGATGGTGATGTCGGACGTTGTGAGCAGTGTTAAATTCGCGGGGCGGGGGAGTCAAGCCGTTGGGGAAAAAGATGGGGCGGCCTCTCATCTCCTGACGCGCTTCTTCCGTGGACAACGTGTCGAGGATCAACAGTTAGGTGTTTCGTTAATTGTGTGGTGGCTACCAACCGTAGTTGGTTTCTGGGTGAAGCTCATAATACTTGTCCAAAGCCGCCCCGAGGCCATCGGTGGGGTCTATGGAAAGCGTCCAGTTCCGGGCGTCTGGAATCTCGTGCCTGCGGACTGTGCTGGGGAAGCATTGAGACCAGTCGCGCACGAAGCAATCTGGCGTGAACGCAGATGGTTTGATGGCGGGCTTGTTGCCGTAGTCGCACTCCAGAACCCATGTTATCAAACCTTCCCTGACAAGCTCGGTAAGTGCGGCGCGGAGAAAATCGAAACGCTCCTCCTCGGAAAGTCCTTCGCACGCGATGCAGTTGGCGAAAGTGTGGACCGAGTTCCCGCCGCAGATGATAACACTACCGAGTTTGTGTGCTTCTGGTGTCATTTACTCAGTGCGCGCGGAAACGTTTGACATTTAAGTGCGCGGCGAACTTGCCGCCTAATCCATTAGTGACTGGCGCGAGGCTAACGCGCGCTTCGCTCCGTGTCCATCGGGTTCCGGCGGCCCTCACCCCGGCCCTCTCCCGGAGGGAGAGGGAGACACGCACTCAGCGCTGGAGTATGCCGGACGCTCTCGGACGCAGTGCGGCTGCGGAACGATTCTCCCTCTCCCCCCGGGAGAGGGCCGGGGTGAGGGCGGGCATTTCACCGCACCTCACCTTTTTGAAGTTGGCGAGCAGCTTTGCACAACCATCGGCGTCCGGGCGGTTCGGAGGGGCAGGGGAATTTCGGAGGGTGGCGGCGGAACGGTTTCCCAAGGCAGTCCGATTTCTGACCCGGCTTCCCAAACGTCCCGGAGGCCAGGTTGGATTTTGAACATGGCCTTCCAAACGTCCCGGAGGTCATTTAAGATTCTTACAATGGCCTCCAAAACGTTTCCTAGCCAATCCCCGTTTTTTGGAATGGGTTCCAAAATATTTCCCGGGCCGTCCCCGATTTCAGGGATGGCCTCCCAAACGTTTCCCCACGCGTCCCCGATTTTGGGGATGGCTTCCCAAACGTTTCCCCACACGTCCCCGATTTCGGGGACGGCCTCCCAAACGTTTCCCCACGCATCCCAGATTTTGGGGATGGCTTCCCAAACGTTTCCCCATGCGTCCCCGATTTTGGGGATGGCTTCCCAAACGTTTCCCCATGCGTCCCCGATTTCGGGGACGCATGGGGAAACGGTTTTTTGCCAGTTTTCGGCCTTCCGAGGGCTTGGAAGTCGCATCTGCCGGGCATTGGAACTTTAACGGACGCGTTAAAGTTGTGCCCGGATCGGTTTGGAGCCTCTCCAGCGCCCCTGCTATAGTAACAGGAGCGAAGGTCGGCAACCGTCCGCACCGCCCACGCCGCAGCCGGGGCCGTAGTGCGACGCGAGTGGCGCGCCCGGATGCGCCCGGCCGGACGTAAGCGGGCTGGATCGTCCACCCTCGCCCCGTCCCTCTCCCAAGGGGAGAGGGGGATCACGTCGGCAGCCGTTCTCAGTTCGGAGGCGTCCGGCATATCACAGCGCTGTGTGCGTTTCTCCCTCTCCCACCGGGAGAGGGCAGGGGTGAGGGCGGGCGTTTCACATCACTCCACTTTTTAGGACGACGAACAGCATCGCCTTCCGCCTCGCGCATTTCATTTCTCGATTCTCACGGCGGCGCGGATGTGGTTGGATTTTTCCCATGAGCATCACCCATGCGCCCAGCACCATCGGCCGGATCGTTTCGCTGCACCTGCATCCGGCGGAGTCGCGCGGGCCGTTGCAGGCGGTCGAGAGTGTCGAGTTCGTGGCGGACAAGGGAATCGTGGGCGACGCGCGCTACTTCGGCCGCACGAGCCGCGAAACGGGCAAGCCCTCGCGCCGTCAGGTGACGCTCATGGAACGCGAGCAACTCGCCGAGCACGCGGCGGTGCTGGGGTTGAAATCGTTGCCGCCGGGCGCCGCGCGCGCGAACCTCGAGACGGAGGGGATCGCGCTCGTGGCGTTGGTGGGCCGGCGCGTGCGCGTGGGCACGGCGGTGCGTGAGGCGCAGGCGGTCGGGTTTCGCCGGGTCAATGAAGGGTTGAAAGATTTCGGTTGACCGTTCCCTCACCCCGGCCCTCTCCCATCCGATGGGAGAGGGGGAATGCTTCCGCAGTCTTTCGAAGTCCGCACGCGCCCGGTTGCTCGACATGCTGGCGACGTCTCTCCCTCGCCCATCGGATGGGAGAGGGTAGGGGTGAGGGCATGGCGTTTCACACTGCATTCGGATTGCGACGAGGTGGCTCCGGTCCTTGCTCCGGATTGATTCGGGCTTGCCACGCCCGTGCCTTTCCGATACTCGCAGGGCACTCAATTCCCGAAACCGACCAAAAACTGATGCCTATGATGCTCACTCAGACCACGTCCCGTTTCCTCAAAGCCCTCATGCAGTTGCTGTTGTTCACGGCATGCGGCGCGTTCGCCGGCGAGGCGGACATCAACCTGCCCGCGCTCAGCGAGGTGAAGTTCTCCGCGTTTGGCGGGATCACCGGCTACGCCATCCTCTACGCCGGCCTCGTGGTGTGCGGCATCGGCGCGGCGTTCGGCATCTATCAATACGTGGCGACGAAGAATCTGCCGGTCCACTCCACGATGAGCGACGTGTCGAACATCATCTGGGAGACGTGCAAGACCTACCTGTGGCAGCAGGGCAAGTTCCTCATCGTGCTCTGGCTGCTGATCGGGTCGTGCATCGTGTATTATTTCTTCGGCCTCCAGCACAAGTCCGTCGGCGACGTGGCGGTGATCCTCGCGTGCTCGGTGCTGGGCATCCTCGGCAGTTACGGCGTGGCGTGGTTCGGCATCCGCATCAACACGGTGGCCAACTCGCGCGCGGCCTTCGCCTCGCTCTACGGCAACCCGCTCAAGACGCTGATGATCCCGCTGCAATCCGGCATGAGCGTGGGCCTGCTGCTGGTGTGCGTGGAGTTGTTCTTCATGATCTGCATCCTGGCGTTCCTGCCGTCGGCGCTGGTCGGTCCGTGCTTCATCGGCTTCGCCATCGGCGAATCGCTCGGCGCCTCGGCGTTGCGCATCTGCGGCGGCATCTTCACGAAGATCGCGGACATCGGCGCGGACCTGATGAAGATTGTTTTCAAACTGCCGGAGGATGATCCGAAGAACCCCGGCGTGATCGCGGACTGCACGGGCGACAACGCGGGCGACTCGGTCGGCCCCACGGCGGACGGCTTCGAGACTTACGGCGTGACGGGCGTGGCGCTGATCGCGTTCCTCGCGCTGGCGCTGGGCACGTCGGCGATCTGCGGCCAGCTCATCATCTGGATTTTCGCGATGCGCATCCTGATGGTGCTGACCTCGATTGTTTCCTACGAGGCGAACAAGATCGCGAGCAACGCGCTCTTCGCGAAGGACAAGGGTTTCAACTGGGAACATCCGCTCACGAACCTTGTGTGGCTCACGTCCATCGTCTCGATCATCGTCACGTTCATCGCGAGCAAGGTGCTGCTGGGTGATTTCAAGGACGCCTCCGGCACGGTGCAACCCGATCTCTGGTGGGTGCTCTCCGGCATCATCTCGTGCGGCACGCTCGCGGGCGCGCTCATCCCCGAGTTCACGAAAGTCTTCACGAGCACCAGCTCGAAGCACGTCGCCGAAGTCACCAACGCCTCCCGCCACGGCGGCGCGTCGCTCAACGTCCTGTCCGGTTTCGTCGCCGGCAATTTCAGCGCGTTCTGGACCGGTCTCGTGATCCTCGCGCTGATGTTCGTCAGCTATAAATTCTCGCTGCAATCCTCGGTGATGGCGCTGATGCCGGCGGCTTACGCGTTCGCCGCGCCGATCTTCGCCTTCGGCCTCGTGGCCTTCGGCTTCCTCGGCATGGGACCGGTGACGATCGCCGTGGACAGCTTCGGCCCCGTGACGGACAACGCGCAGTCCATTTACGAACTCAGCCGCATCGAACACGTGCCGCACATCCGCAAGGAGATCGAGGAGAAGTTCGGCTTCAAGCCCGACTTCGAGAACGCCAAGCACGAACTCGAAAAAGGCGACGGCGCGGGCAACACCTTCAAGGCCACCGCCAAGCCCGTGCTCATCGGCACCGCCGTCGTCGGCGCGACGACGATGGTGTTCGGCATCATCATGCTGCTCGAACACGTCTTCGGCGGCGCGGTCGCCAAGCTCAGCCTCGTGCAACCGCACGTGCTGCTCGGCCTCATCATGGGCGGCTCGGTGGTCTATTGGTTCACCGGCGCGAGCACGCAGGCGGTCGTGACCGGCGCGTATCGCGCGGTGGTGTTCATCAAGAACAACATCAAGCTCGACAGCGCCACCGCCTCCATCGCCGACTCGAAGAAGGTCGTCGAGATTTGCACGGTGTATGCGCAGAAGGGGATGTGGAACATCTTCATCGTGGTGTTCGCGTTCTCGCTCGGGCTGCCGTTCTTTGATCCGTATTTCTTCATCGGCTACCTGATCGCGCTGGCGTTCTTCGGATTGTTCCAGGCCATCTTCATGGCCAACGCCGGCGGCGCGTGGGACAACGCCAAGAAGATCGTCGAGGTGGACCTCCGCCAGAAGGGCACGCCGCTCCACGACGCGACCGTCGTCGGCGACACCGTGGGCGATCCGTTCAAGGACACGAGCAGCGTGTCGCTGAATCCGGTGATCAAGTTCACCACGCTCTTCGGCCTGCTCGCCGTGGAGATCGCGGTGGAAATGAAGAAGGCCAGTCCGGACTCGAATCTGCCGACGATCATCGGCTCCGTGTGCGTGGCCGTGGCGTTGGTCTTCGTGTGGCGCTCGTTCTACGCGATGCGCATCCCGGAGGAATCGGCGAAGTAAGCCGGAAAAGTTTTTCGCGAAGCGCGGCCTGGATCAGGCCGCGCTTTTTTCTTCGGCATGCGCGGTGGCGAGGTCGAGCGACTCCCGGACTTTGCGCAGGAATTCCTCGGCGCGGTAGGGCTTGGTCAGGAGCGATTCGTCTTTCGAGATGCCCTGGCCCTGTTCCAACGCGGGGCCGCTGTAACCGGAGCAGAAAACCACCGGCACGGTGGAACTGAGTTCGCGAATCCGCCGCGCCGCCTCGCGTCCGCCCATGCGCGGCATGATCACGTCGAGCATCACGAGCGCGATCTGGCCGGCGTGTTTCGCGAATATATCGCAAGCCTCCGCGCCGTTGCTCACGCTCAGGACTTTGTAGCCCGCCTGTTCGAGGAGGTGGACGCTGAGTTCGCGGACGAGGTCCTCGTCTTCGACCACGAGGATCGTCTCCGTGCCGCCCGGTTGTTTGGCGGCCGTGGCCGCGGGACATTCCGCATCTGCGGGCGGGGCAATTTGCGGGAGCAGAACGAAGAAGGTCGAACCGAAACGCGGCTCGCTCTCGACGCGGATGTGGCCCTCGTGCTGGCGGATGATGCCGTAGGCCACCGAGAGGCCGAGACCGGTGCCGCGATCCTTCGGCTTGGTGGTGAAGAACGGGTCGAAGATGCGGGCCAGGTTTTCCGGCGCGATGCCCATGCCGGTGTCCTTGACGCTCAACTCGTGATACGTGCCGGGGCGCACGCCGGACAGGAGCGGATCATTGGCGGCGACCTCGATGGTGAGGGCCCGCAGCTCGAGCTGGCCGCCATCGGGCATGGCGTCGCGGGCGTTGAGGCAGAGGTTGAGGAACAACTGCTCGATCTGTCCCCGGTCGGCGTTGGCCCACGCGGGCTGCGGCTCGGGCGTGAACGTGACTTGGATGTGCGCGCCGATGACGCGGCGGATCATCTGGAGCAGCGAGGTGACGAGCTCGTTCAACTCGACCGGCAAACGGTCGAGCGGTTGCTGGCGGGTCATGGCGAGCAGTTGCCGCGTGAGTTGCGCGCCGCGCTCGGCGGCCTGGCGGGCGTTGGCGAGGTGCGCCTCGGCCGGGCTGTCGGCCGGGAGCAACTGCTGCGCGAGTTGCGCCGAGCCCGCGATGATCTGGAGGAGGTTGTTGAAATCGTGCGCGACGCCGCCGGCGAGCAGGCCCATCGCCTCCATTTTTTGCGCGATGCGCACCTGCTCCTCGAGCTGGAGGCGCTCGCGCTGTTCCGTTTGAAGGCGCTCGGCCATCGCGTCAAACTTGCGGGCCAGTTCGCCGATCTCGTCGCCGTGGGTGTGCGCCGGGGCCATGCCGGTGCGCGCGCTCAGGTCGCCGTCGCGGAGCCGTTCGGCGGCGTCCACCAGCGCGCGGGTGCGGCGCAGGACAAGCCGTTCGCCGCTGATCCACGCCAGGGCCAGCGCGAGCCCGACGATGACGAGCAGCAGCACGCCATCGCGCACGCGGCGATCGTGCGCGGCGGCGGCGAGCTTGGCGGCCGGGACGCTGACGATGATGAAGCTGTCCGCCGACGGTGTCGCCCCGGGGAGATGGTGGATGACGCGCAGCCAGGTGTCGTTGTCGGCGTCCCCGTTTTCCATGAGCACGCGCGTGTCGCCGCGCTGCGGGAGCTGCGCGGCGAGGTGGCGGGGCAGGACGAAGTCGGGAGCGTTGCTGGTGGCCCCGGAGGTGGCGGCGAAGCGCACGCCGGCCGAGTCGAACACTTCGAGCCGGGTGCCATCGTCGAAATCGGAGGTTTTCGCGAGATCCCGGACCCAAGTCATGCGCAACGCCGCGTAGATCACACCGGTGCGTTCGCGGTCGGGCGGATCCAGGGGCACGGCGCAGACCAGGCCGCGCGTCCCGGTGACGGGATCGGTCGAGGTGTTCTCGACCGCAAATTTTCCGACGTGCATCAGGCGATCGAACCAGGGTTGGTCGCCGATGCTCGCCGAGTTGGTGAGCTTGGCGGTGCTGACGATCACCCGGCCCCGAGCGTCGGTCACAGCGACGTTCAAGAAGGGGGAGGCGTAGCCGACGCGGCGGTCCAGAAAATCGCTTTTCACGCTTTTGGGATTACCGCGGATGACCTGGGTGGCCAGTTGGGCGAGGGTCTTCCGCGCGGACTCGATGGCTTGGCGTTGTTGGGTGGCGGCGAACTCGGCCAACCGGCGGGCGTCGGTCTCGGCGCGGAGTTCCGCCAGCCGCCGGGCCTGCCAGCTCGTGTGCGCGACCATGAGCAGCGCCGGCGATACCGCCAGCGCCACGATCAACATCAGGCGCACCCGCAAACTGGACAGTCGGTTCTTGGACATGACTCAATTTTCCACAACTGCAATGGCTGCGTGCCGTGATTTCGGAAAATCACGCAGGGCAACCGACGCCGTCATTGGCGTCCGCGCCACGATGCAAGTGCCGTGCCTGAAAGAATTTCGGCTTTTCCGCCGCGGCCTTTCCGGTCCGAGGCATGCACCAAAAGGCACCGGCAGATTCCGTGAAGAATCTGCCGGCGTGGCTAAATGAAAAGTTCGGAGAGGCGCGAAACTACTTCTTTTTCTTAAACAGGTCGCCGATGCCCTTGGTCGCGCCTTCGAGCGATTTGCCCCCGTCCTTGCCGAGTGACTCGAGGGCTTTCCCGGCGTTCTTGGTGAGGTCGCCGAGTGAGTTGGAGACGACCTTCAGCACTTCCGTGAGCAGCGCGTCAGAAACTTCTTTCGCGACGCCCGCGGGGGTGATGCCGTCCGGGCCCTGGCCGAGATTCGTGAGGTGGATGGTCGGGATGGACAGCGTGGCCTGGCCGATGCCGGGAATGTCGAGCGCCAGTTTCACCTTCACGCCTTCGAGAAGAATTTCGTCCACCTGCAACTTCTTGGCCGCGCCCTTGTCGGCGGGGGCGGCGGGCGCGTTCGTCGCCGGCACCGCGGCCGCGCCGGTGAAGGCCTCGATGTTCTTTTGGATTTGCGTGAGATTGTTGTCTTTGGCGAAGCCCATTCCTGCGTGGCTCTCGAGCGTGACTTCGGCGGCCTGCAACCGGATGGACTTGACGTGCACCTTGTCCTTCGTCAACGACATCGGGTCCACGCCGAGGCTGACCTTGCCGACCTTCACGGCCGACTCCGTCTTGTAGCCCTCGGGGTTGCCGACGAAGAGGCCGCCGAGCGAGCCGCTGCCGCCGAGGAGCGAAAGGCTGGCGCTCTCGAGCGTGATCGGCACTTTGGTCACCTGCGGGCCGACGGTCTCGACGCCCTTCTTGATGATCGGGCCGATGAACATGCCGGCGATGAACACCAGCACGACGAAGATGACAAAGAGCACGGCGAGAATTTTGAGGAGTTTTTTCATGAACGAGATGGTGTTTGAGTTGGCCTGACTGGCCGCACTCTAGGCCCGCGCGCGGGTTTGTAAAGTTTACCGATTTTTTTCCCTTCTGCCCCGCGTCCGAACTTGGCAACGTGTCACCTGAAACTTGGCACCTGACACCTGACCCAAAATCCAAATGACCGTCCGCGTCCGCTTCGCTCCCTCGCCCACCGGCTACCTGCACATCGGCGGCGCGCGCACCGCGCTGTTCAACTGGCTCTACGCCCGCCACACCGGCGGCAAATTCATCCTGCGCATCGAGGACACCGACGCCGCGCGCAACTCGCTCGAAGCCGTCGAGGTCATCCTCCAGGGGCTGCGGTGGCTCGGGCTGGATTGGGACGAAGGTCCGCTCACGGCCGACGCCGCCGGGCCGTGCAAGGGAAGCAGCGGCCCCTATTTCCAATCGCAGCGCAAAGCAAACTACGAGCAACGCGTCGCCGCGCTCCTCTCGCGTGGCCTCGCCTACGAGCACGAGGGCGCGGTGAAATTTCGGATGCAACGCGAGGCCGTCATCATCCCCGACCTTGTCGTTGGCGAAGTGCGGCGCGAACTCACCGACCGCGAGGCCGAGGATCCGGACTTCGTCATCGTGCGCAGCGACGGCCAGCCCGTTTTCCATCTCGTCAACGTCATTGACGACCTCGACATGGGCATCACGCACGTCATCCGCGGTGAGGATCATTTGAGCAACACGGCCAAGCACATCGCGCTCTTCCGCGCGTTCGGCGTGCCGCCGCCGAAGTATGCGCACATCCCGCTGATCCTGAATGGCGATGGCTCGAAGATGAGCAAGCGCGACACCGGCGCCTCGATGACCACCTACGTGGAGGAAGGTTTCCTGCCCGAGGCCGTGGTGAATTACCTCTGCCTCCTCGGCTGGTCGCCGAAGGAGAACCGGGAAAAAATGTCCGTCGCCGAAGTCGTCGAGCGCTTTGACCTGCCGCAAATCCTCCGGCATAACGCGCGCTTCGACATGACCAAGCTCCAGTGGCTCAACGGCGAATACCTCCGCGAACTGCCGCCGGAAAAATTCCACGCCGCCGCCGTCCACGCGCTCGCCCGCGCCGGCATTGACACCAACAAATGGCCGCTGCCCTACGTGAAGGCCGCGCTCGACACCTGTCTCGGCAAGGTGAAACTTTTTTCCGAGCTGCCCGCCTACGCCGGTTTTTATTTCACCGACGAGATCAAACTGGATGCCGCCGCGCTCGCGAAGGATTTTGACGCCGAGAACAAACCGCGCGTGGAAAAATTGCGGGGAGCCTTTCAGCAAACGGCCAACTTCGATGCCGCGTCGCTCGAAGCCGTGCTGAAGGAAACCGCGAAGGCCTTCGGCGTGAAGGCCGGCGTGCTCGTGCATCCCGCGCGCTTGGCCTGCACCGGCAACGCCGCCGGACCGAGCCTCTATCACCTGCTGGAAATCCTCGGCCGCGAGCGCGTGCTCGCGCGCCTTGACCGCGCGCTGCGCTCAACCCCCGGCTAATCGTTGGCAACCCTTCGGGTTGACTCCACGGAAATCGCTCCGCGTCCTTTGCGCAGTCCTCTGCGTCCTCTGCGTTTAAAAAATCGCGGAGGACGCGGAGGGTTTCGCGGAGGAACGCAGAGGTGGAAACTTCTGCGCTGCTCCCGCGATTGACTCCACACCGCCGCCGCCGGAAACTCCCCTCGCCGCGCGATGACCACCGCGAACAAAATCACCATCTTCCGCATCCTGCTGATTCCGTTTTTCATCGCGCAGGTGATCTACTACGAGCACCACGGCCACGAGTGGCACCGGCTCGCGGCGATCACGTCCTTCGCCGTCGCGGCGATCCTCGATGGCGTGGACGGCTACGTGGCGCGCCGTTACAACCAGCGCAGCGAACTCGGCATGGTGCTCGATCCGCTCGCGGACAAATTGCTCCTCGTCAGCGGCGTGGTGCTGCTGAGTTTCGACAACGGCCCGCACCTCGACCGGCTCCCGCTCTGGCTCGGCATCACCATCATCAGCCGCGACCTGATCATTTTGATCGGCTGGCTGCTCATCCATCATTTCAACCAGAAGGTCACGGTTCGTCCGCGCTGGACCGGCAAGGTGGCGACGGTGCTCCAGATGGCGACGGTGCTGTGGGGCCTTTTGAAATGGAACGCGGACTGGTGGTGGTGGATTTCCCTCGGCGCGGCGGTCACGACCGGCGTGTCCGGGTTGCTCTACGTGCTCGATGGCATCCGGCAGATGAGCGACAGCCCGTCGAGTTCGCCGACGGTGAGGAGTAGGGAGTAATCCGTAATGAACTGACGCTCCGATTCCTGATTACGGATTACCCCTTACTCGTTACGCTCTCCCCCCTCATGGCCAAAGCTCCTGAAATCAAACTCCAGCCCGGTGACGTGGCTCCCGCGTTCACCGCCGCGACAAGCGGTGGCGGGCGCGTCGCGCTCGCCGACTTCAAGGGCCGGAACGTGATCCTCTATTTCTACCCGCGCGACGACACGCCGGGTTGCACGAAGGAGGCGTGCGCGTTTCGCGACGCCTACGCGGATTTCAAAAAGCAGGGAGCCGTGGTGCTCGGCGTCAGCACCGATGCCGTGAAGGCGCACGACAAGTTCGTGGAGAAATACAAATTGCCCTTCACACTGCTCGCCGATGAGGACAAGAAAATCGTCAATGCCTACGGCGTGTGGGGTGAGAAACAATTCCTCGGCCGCCGCTACATGGGCACGCACCGCGTCACCTTTCTCATCGGTCCCGACGGCCGCATCAAAAACATCTGGCCGAAGGTCAAGCCGGACGAGCACGCGGCCGAGGTGCTCGCGGCGCTCTAGTTCGGAGTTCAAGCTTCAGCTTGCTCCGGCGGACGCGCTGAAGCCGGAACAATTCAGTTGAACGAGACCCTCACCCCGGCCCTCTCCCCTCCGAGGGGAGAGGGAGCCGGCTCGTGCGCCATCGCGGTGCCGGCACCGGACGGCGAACCGAGTTGAGCGTCACTTGCGGCGGTTCCCTCTCCCCTCCGAGGGGAGAGGGTCAGGGTGAGGGGCTTTCGGAACTGCATAACAACGGCGAAGCGTGGACTCCAAACTCACGGCCACACGAAGCGGTAGAAGCAGCGCAGAAAATTCGTCGCGTCGGCGTCGAGGAAGTCCAGCAGCCCGCCCGGCGAGACGATGTTCGTCGCGATGCTGAACCAGTCCACGAGATTGGTGGAGGCGAGCACGCGAAACGCGGTGTTCGAGGTGGAGACGGCTTGGGCGCCGAAGCCATTTGGATTTTGAAAAATGAGGAGGGTGAAGACCGGCGACAGCGGCGCGTTCGTGGTGTAGCTCAGATATACGCTCCATTTCTCCGTTGTGTTGGTTTCGCCGCTCAGCGTCGCGGCGAACGCGCCGTAATCCGTGTCGAGCAGAAATCCATCGCCTGCCACGCCGGCGGTGTAGCTCGGCACGTCAGCGGTCGTGTCCACCTGCCACGCGAGCCAGTAGGTGCCGGGATTGAGGATGAGCGCGAGCGGCGAGCCGGAACTGATCGGCGCAGTGAGCCAGTTGCTCGTCGCGGTGTCCGGCAGCGGCGCGGATTGCCACAAAAGATTTTTCGGCGCGGCGTTGTCGTAGAGCGCGAGGCGGACGTTGCCGAGCGCGGCGTGTGAGTAGAAGCGCACGTCGGCCACGAAGCTGGTGCTCGCGAGCGAGATCTTCATCCCCTTGATCACGCTCTTTTGCGAATACGCTGTTTTCACCACCGTGCCCGGGCCGCTGTCGGTGCCCCAATACGCGTAGCCGCGCGCGGCATCCATCACGGCGCTTTGCAAAAATACTTCACCGTAAAGCGACGGCGGGGAGTTTTGGACATTCTGGCCGGTCGGCGGGTTCGTGCCCGCGCCGAGCGCGACCTTGAAAATTTTCGACGGCACGTTGGTGAGGTAGGTGCCGACGTAGGCGAAGCCGTTGGTGAGATCAATCACGGCGGCGCCGAGGCCGTTGGAAATCGCGTCGAGCGTCACCGCGCCGATGCGCACGGGAGGGTTGGTGCCTGCGCCGAGGGCGACTTTGACAACTTTGGGCGTGGCCGCGGCCCCGATGCCGGGGCCGGCGAAGTAGGCGTAGCCGTTGGCGGTGTCAATCAGGCCGCGCCTCATGTTGTCCTCGCCGGCCGCGAGCGTGAGGGAGCCGATCTCTTTGAACGTGCCGAGCGCAACCTTCACGATCCGGCTCGGCGCGGTGCCGCACGCGAAGTAGGCGAAGTGGTTCGATGGGTTCGG
Organism: Verrucomicrobiota bacterium; assembly: GCA_016199935.1. Classification (GTDB taxonomy): domain Bacteria; phylum Verrucomicrobiota; class Verrucomicrobiia; order Limisphaerales; family JACQFS01; genus JACQFS01. Next base: position 8,190 of record JACQFS010000028.1, on the reverse strand, counting down.
ATCGCTGTCGTCGAGCACGGCGCCCCACGCGAGATTTTCGCCGTTGCTGAACGTGATCGAGCCGAGGTAGCTCGGCGGATTCGTGCCGGTGCCAAGCCCGATCTTCACGATCTTCGCCGGGTTCAGTGTGGTGCCGAAATACGCGACGCCCGCGGCCGAATCGAGCACGCCCGCGTCGAGGTTCAACTCGCCGGCCGCGCAATTCGTCGCGCCGCGCTCGACGGGTGCCGGGCCGTTGAGGTCCACCTTCACCACCCAGCCGGGATTGATCGCGCCGGCGGACGTGAAATAACCGTAGCCCGTCGCCGGATCGTAAACCGCGCAGTAGAGGTGGCCGTAGTTCGATTGCGAGAGCGTGAGTTGATTGAGGCGGCGCAGGCCGTTGGAAAGGTAGGTCGTGCTGCCGGGATTGGTGAGGCCGGCGGTGAAGGTTTGCGCCAAACCGGTGCCGGCGAAAACCACGAACAGGAGCCATAGAGCGCTGACGAAGGCCACGTTTCGGTGGCGGTGCGGGGCAAGGGGGGCGCGCATGGTCATCGGCGGTTCACACTTTATAATAGCGGCGATCGCGCGCGGCGTTACTGGCGAATTGCTTTTGCGTCCCGTCGGGTGACGCAGTCTGGCGGCGCATCACAGCCGCCACTGCTGTCGGTGCGGACTAAACTCGCGGAACTCGCCGGTGGTCCGGTGCGTGGCGAAGAGCAGAAGCGCGAGCGTGGCGACAAAGGTGATGACGATGACGCTCGCCGCAAACCAGCTCGGGATGTGCCCCACCGCCAGCGCATCGTAGAAGCCACTCCACGAGGCGATCGAGTTGCCCGCGTGGAGGAAAATCTTGGTCACCCACGCGAGCAGGATGATCGCGTAGAGAAAACCGTAGTTGCGCTTGAGCCGGCGGCCGAGCGATTCGAGCACGCTGATTTTGAACGCGGGCACGAGCAATCATGCTCACGACGGTGAGGTTGAAGAAGAAGACCAGGTGCGGCACGTCGCGGAACGAAAACGCAACGGTGAAAATCGTGCTCGTGGTCGTGATGGCCCAGGTCGTCGTGGCGTCCAGCCGCTGGCGCCAGATCATCGCCCGGCCAAGTTCGCCGCGGTAGAAGTGCGACATCGCATTGACGTAAGCGGGTTCACCCGCGCCGGCAGTGGGCGGGACAACGACGGGAGTTCCTGCGTCGGCCATGCCAAGAACATACGCCGACCACGCGCCGCGAAAAGAGATTTCCATCGAAGGCGTTCACGGTTTGACACCATCCGACTGGGGCGCTACAAGAACGCTCCGTTTCGAAACACCTGAACCACAAATACTGAAACCTATGCCCATCGCCGTTGGATCCAAAGCCCCCGACTTCACCCTCAAGTCCAAGACCGCCACCGGTCTCGTGGACGTGAAACTCAGCAACAACTTCGGCAAGAAGAACACCGTGCTGCTGTTCTTCCCGCTCGCCTTCACGGGCGTTTGCACCACGGAGATGTGCGACGTCACCGCCGGCCTCTCGGCTTACTCCGGCCTCAACGCCGACGTCATTGCCATCAGCGTGGACAGTCCGTTCGCGCAGGAGGCCTGGGCCACGCAGAATAAAATCGGCATCACCATCGTGAGCGATCTGAACAAAACGACCACCAAGGCTTACGACGTGATGTTTCCGATGCTCGCCGGCGTCGGCGACACCGCGGCGCGCTCCGCGTTTGTCGTGGACAAGCACGGCGTCGTCCAATACGCCGAGCAAACGCCAACCCCGAAGGACTTGCCGAACTTCAACGCGGTAAAGGAAACGCTCGCCAAGCTGAAGTGAGTGGTGCGGTCCAGATCAAATCTCGAACGGGCGGACGCGGGTTCCGCTTGTTTGCTTATTTGGTCACCAAACCAGCAGAAGGAAAACTCTGTTATGAGCATCGTTGCCAAAATCACCGCATCCTCCCTTGGCGCGCTGGCGATTCTTTTCGCCACCGCTCCCGCCCATGCCCAGACCAACGTCCTCAGCGACCCGGTCGGGTTTTTCAAAGTTCCCCTCGCCGTGGGGCCCAACTTTCTTGCTGCTCCGCTTTTCAGAGTTCAGGCGTATCGTGGGCTGGTCGGCGGAGTCGCTGGTAGCACGGTGACTTTCAGTGGAACTCCAGGTTTTACCAATAATCAATTCGGCCCGGACGGGACTACCGGTAACAATCAGTTTATGGCGATTGTTCGTAATGACGCGGTTCCTGCGGGCGGGACAAATATCACCGGCGACTGGTGGATCATTACGGCCAACACCAGCAACACCGTAACTTTGGATCCGAGTCAAGGTCCTGTTTCGTTGATTGGCGTTGGTGATCAAATTGAGATTCGCCACCTTACGACGATTGCTGATCTGTTCGGCTTGGGTGCGGCTACTATTCTTAATCAGGATGCCACCGGAGATCAAAATAAGCTTACGGCTGACGTAATTCGAAAGGTAAATGGTTCAGCATTGTCCACAGCCATTTCATATCTCACCGCGCCAGCAGGTGGTCCGGGTTATTACGATGGAAACACGATTACTGACGGGTCTGCTTTGACGATCGAACCTGATGAGCCGTTGCTCGTGTATCGGTTGTCAGGAGCGACGAATGTCGTTGTCCTTGGACAAGTGCAAACCACCCCTCTGACGCACTATTTGGGTTCCGGTCCTAATGCTGTCTCCAGCGTTTTTCCCGCGAATTCCCCACTGGGGACAAGTGGTCTGACAAACGCCGGATGGCTTCAGGATGCCACCGGTGATCAGAACACTTTAACGACGGATCTTATTCGTCCGGTGGTAGGGTCGTCACTAAGTGCGCCGATATCGTTGCTGGGGCCGGGCGTTTCCACTTCCGGTCTGCCGACGTGGTATGATGGCACCACTGAGGACAACAATCTCCCATTGGTGCCCGCTGCGGGTTACCTTTTCTACGTGAAAACGGGAACGGGTGGCCGTGTTTGGCGCCAAACTGTTCCGTTTACCCCGTGATGACGGATTCAGAATTTTAATTTCTTCAACCCTCAGATCAAACTATGAAACGTAATGTTATTAAAACACTCGGTGCGGCGCTTTCGATAATCGCACTTATTGCTACCACTAACCGTGCGGCCGCACAGGCGTTCAACGCCGATTCGCGTGGTGAGACGTTTAATGGCTCAGGGGCAACCGGAATCAGGCTCTTCCAATCCGGGGCTTTGATTTCAAATACCAACACTCCGTCTCCCATTGGTTCAGCGGTTTGGTTTGTTGTGGATACGGCCACCAATGGTGTTCCGACGAATTTTCTTGGTGGTCTGCCAGGATTCGGGCCTGGTGGTGTCTTGGGGTCCGATGATCAACTTATTTGGCTTGATCAAGTGGACGGCTCAGCGCCGGGAACCACGGCGGGCAGGTTTGTCCGGGCCGGAATTCACAGCTCACTTTTGGATGCGACCACCTTACCGAGCGCCCATTACTACCTCTACATTTGGAACTTCTTACAAAACCCCATCGTCGGCAGCGGGACTAACGATGCAGCGGCATTATCCACGGCTACTGCTCCAGTAATCGGATCGCAATTCGGTCTCGTAGATTTTGGTGTCTTGGCCGCTCCGCCTGCGCTGGCAAGCCTCAGTTTGAATTTTTCGGCCAATGTTTGGGCCGACACGTATACCGTCACGGCTGTCCCTGAGCCTTCTGCTATTGCGTTAGCTGGGGTTGGCGCATTGGGCTTGATCGCTCTTCGCCGCCGGAAGAAATAACTTTTGGTTTGGTGTCTCCTTCAAAGGCCTGCCGGGTGGCAGGCCTTTTTTTTTCCGAAATGCCGTCCGCCACGTCCATCCGAAGAGCCGACAGTTTAACCTGCGAAGGGAAAAAGATTGAACTCATGCTCTCTGGTCTTAGCCTTGCGTTGCGCTGAATGACGAAGACCTTCGCTGAACTGAAATTCCCCGGTCGCCTCATTGCCGTTGAGGGACTCGACGGCTCTGGCAAATCCACGCAGATTTATCTCCTCAAGCGCTGGCTCGAACTGCAGGGCCTGAAAGTTTTCTTTTCCGAGTGGAACTCCTCCGAACTGGTGAAGTCCGCCACGAGCAAGGGAAAGAAGATGACCCTGCTCACCCCCACGACTTTCAGCCTCATCCACGCCACCGATTTTGCCGACCGTTACGAGCGCAAGCTCGTGCCGTTGCTGCGCGCCGGCTACATCGTGCTGTGCGACCGTTATGTTTTCACCGCCTACGCGCGTGATGTGGTGCGCGGGTGTCCCCCGCAATGGGTGCGCGGCATTTACAACTACGCCGCGCTCCCGGATCTGACGTTCTTTTTCAAAACGCCGCTCGAAGTTTCGCTCCAGCGCATCCTCGACGGGCGCCCGCAGTTGAAATACTTCGAGGCCGGGATGGACATGGGTTACTCAGCGGATATTTACGAAAGCTTTCGCATTTTTCAGGGCAAGCTGCTCGACCAATACCTGGCGATGAGCACGGAGTTTAACTTCCGCGTGATGGACGCCAGCCAGCCCATCGAGGCCCAGCAATCCATAGTTCGCGACCTCGTCGCCGCCCAAATAAAACTTTCCGATTATGCCTTCGCCCAAGCGCAGTAAGCCCACGCCGGCAGTTCCCCGTGCGCGCAGCCGAATCGTCGTGCCCAAGCGCACCGCGCGCCGCTTTTACGGCGACGGCATCCCCGGCGTGGATGCGGAGAAACTTTCCGGAAAACTCATCGTCGTCGAAGGGGCTGACGGTTCCGGGCGCTCGACCCAGATCGCCCGCATCGTCGAATGGTTCGAGGGCTGCGGCCACGCGACGGCGCAGGTCGGGCTGAAGCGTTCGACCCTCGTGAGCGAGGAGCTCGAACGAGCCAAGCAGGGAAACATCCTAAGCCGCACGACGCTCAGCCTTTTTTACGCGACCGATTTTGCCGACCAGTTGGAGAACACAATTCTGCCCGCGCTCAAGGCCGGCCTGATCGTCCTCGCCGACCGCTACATTTACACGCTGATGGTGCGCGACCTCGTGCGCGGTGCGGACGAGGAGTGGCTGAAAAATCTTTACGGCATGGCACCCGTGCCCGACGCGGTGTTTTACCTTCAGGTGTCGCCGGAGCAACTCGTGCAGCGCAATTTCGCCAAGGACTACTCGCTCGATTATTGGGAGAGCGGCATGGACCTCGGCCTCTCCCGCGACATGTTCGACAGCTTTCTGGAATACCAGGCGCTCGTGCAGGAACAGTTCAAGCGCATCCAGAAAACCTACGGCTTCACCATCGTGGACGGCGATCGTTCCGCGGAACTGGTGAACGGCGATTTGCGGAAGAAAATCGAATCCATCCTTTGACCCATGCCTGACAACGACAAATCTCACATCGTCGGCGTGGACTTGGGGGGCACGAAAATCCTCGCCGGAGTTTTCACGCCGCAGTTGAAATGCCTCGGTAGTCAGAAGATGACCACCAAGGCCGAGCGCGGTGCGGACGCGGTCATCGAGCGCATCGAACGTTGCGTGCGCGATGCGGTGGATGAGTGTGATCTCTCGCTGAAAAACATCCGGGGTCTGGGCATCGGCTCGCCCGGCTCGGTGGATGCGGAGAGCGGAAAAGTGATCTTCGCCGGCAATCTCGGCTGGAAGGATGTGCCGTTGCGCAAGGAACTGGAGAAACGCCTCGATGTGCCCGTCTTCGTCGGCAACGACTGCAAGAACTGCATGCTCGGCGTGCACGAGGTCGAGTTCGGCGGCAAACCGCGCGACATGGTCGGGATTTTTCTCGGCACCGGCATCGGCGGCGGACTGGTGTTTGATGGCAAACTCTACACTGGTCACAACGGCGTCGCAGGCGAGTTGGGGCACATGGTGATTGATGCGGGTGGCCCCAAGTGTACCTGCGGCAATCGTGGGTGCTTCGAGGCGCTGGCCAGCCGCACCGCCATTTTTCGCCGCATCAAGGACGCCGTGAAGGAAGGCGAGAAAACCGTGCTCGTGGACATGCTTGGTCCGGATCTCGCGGACATGCGGAGCGGCGATCTGCGCAAGGCGCTCAAGCGCGGCGACAAGCTCGTCGGGAAAATTATTGAGGACGCGGCGCATTACACGGGTGTCGCGGTCGCCAATCTCGTCAATATTCTCAACCCCGAACTCGTCGTCATCGGCGGCGGGGTCGTGGAGCAGCTCGCGGACGAGATGATGCCCGTCATCGAAAAGACCGCGAAGGACGGCGCGTTTCCCGGTGCCACGCGCGACTTGGAAATCCGCGCCAGCAAACTCGGCGACGACGCCGGCATCACCGGTGGCGCGGTGCTGGTGACGCAACGGCAAAAATGAAACCGGAGCTGCCAGTCGCCGCGCCTCGCCGCCCCGCGACGGGCGGCGTGGTCCGCGCGGTGATTGATGTCGGCACCAACTCGGTCAAACTTCTCGTCGGCGACGTTCACGGTCACGAAGTCCGTCCGCTCCATGAGACCAGCCACACCACGCGTCTCGGCCGGGGATTTTACGAGACGCAACTGCTCCAGCCGGAGCCGATCCGCCTGACCGTCGCGGCCATCGGCGATTTCGCCGCGCAGGCCCGCCAACTCGGCGCGATCTCGCTTCGGGTCGTCGCCACCAGTGCCGCACGCGATGCAAAGAATCCAGCGGAGTTCCTCAAAGCGGTGCGTGACGCCACCGGACTGGAGGTGGAGATCGTCAGCGGTGAGCAGGAGGCGGATTGGGTTTTTCGCGGCGTCACCACCGATCCGGGTCTCGCCGCGCAAACGGTCGTCATCCTGGACGTGGGCGGAGGCAGCACCGAATTCATTCTCGGCGAGCGCGGGGAGAAGAAATTTCGCGGAAGTTTCAACCTCGGTGCGGTGCGTTTGTTCGAAACCCTCCGGCCCGCCGATCCGCCATCGCCGGATGACTTTGTGCGGTGCCGTGAATTTCTCCGCGCGTTCTTGCAAGACTCCGTCGCGCCGGCACTGAAGCCCGCGCTGGAGCTTGCGGCGCAGAGGCCGCCGCTGCTCGTCGGCGTGGGTGGCACAGCGACCGTGCTCGCGGCCATGCAGACGGGCTTGAAGGGATTTGACCGTGATCGGCTCGAAGGTTTCCAGCTCTCGCGCGCGGACGTGGATCAATGGCTCCGCCGACTCTGGTCCCTGTCGCTCGCCGCGCGCCGGGAGATTCCCGGGCTGCCGCCGAAGCGCGCGGACGTGATCCTCACCGGCGCGGCCATTTACGCGGCCGTGATGGAGCAGTTCGGCTTTGCCTCGGTGCGCGTGAGCACGCGGGGGCTGCGTTACGCCGCGATCCTTGAACCGTTATGAATCTGGACGCCTGCCGCGACGAAGCGCTCGACCTGATGCGCCGGCTCGAGTCCGAGCCGGAACACGTGCTGCACGTGGCGAATCTGGCGATGAGCCTGTTCGACCAGTTGCAGCCGCTGCACCAGCTTGGCGTGCGCGAGCGCGTGCTCCTCGAATGTGCCGCGTGGCTGCACGACATCGGCTGGTCAGTGGCGCCGGATGGCAAGGGGCATCATCGCGAGAGCGCGCGCCTGATTCGCGAGCACGCGTGGCAGCATTGTCCGCGGCCGGAAGTGGAGCTGGTCGCGATGGTCTCGCGTTACCATCGCAAATCAGCGCCGACGGCGGAGCATGAGGATTTCGTGCAGCTCGCTCCGCCTGGGCAGCGGTGCGTGCGGCAACTGGCCGCGCTCATCCGACTGGCTGACGCGCTGGACCGTTCGCACACGCAGCGCGTGACGGCCGTCGAGGTTTCCATCCTGCCGCAGCATTTGTGTCTTTCGCTCGCGAGCGAGCGTCCGTTGCACGCGGAGGAGGAGGCCGTCCGGAAGAAGGGGGATGTGGCCGAACACGCGTGGGGACGGGCGTTGGTGATCGAGCGCGCGCGGCGGGCTGCGGATCCGGCCGGAAAATCCGTTTGACAACGCCGGAGCAAAGTTTACGTGTGACAGGTGCCCGAACCATTGCCGCCGGGCCGGCGGTAGCCAGAGACGACCTTATGCGAAATCACTCCAGCCCCGGCGGCCGTTCGACCCGTGCGTTCACGCTGATTGAACTGCTCGTGGTCATCGCCATCATCGCCATTCTGGCGAGCATGCTCCTGCCGGCGCTGGCCAAGGCGAAGGAGCGCGCCAACCAGATTTACTGCCTCAACAACGTGCGCCAGTGGGGGCTGGGCATCCGGCTTTACTGCGACGAACACGATGACCAGTTTCCCTACGAAGG
>JACQFS010000257.1 GCA_016199935.1 Verrucomicrobiota bacterium | reverse complement strand
GCGGCGATTGACGCCGCGCACATGGAGGCGTTCACGCGCGCACCCGAGGACGTGAGCCTGCGCCGTCTCGTGAGCTTTGGACTCAGCCCGCAGTTGAAGCAGAACTTCGAGCAGATTTTCAGCGCGCCCTTTCTGGTCGAGATGCTGCTCGCCGAACTCGGCGCGGAACCGGCGGGCGATGTGGTGTTGCGGTTGCACTTCGATGGTGGGTTTCAGGTTCACAACAACGGCGTCATCGTGGCCGCGAGCATGCCGGAGGTCGAAGCCGCCGCGCAGAAGTGGCTGAGCGAGACGCTGGCGAAACAGACCGACCGCGCCGCCGTCGCGGAGGCGCTGCTGCAAGCGTGGTGGTGCGTGACGGAGAACCGCTCCTTCACCGACGCGCTGCCGTCCGAGTCCGAGCGCCGCGACGGCTGGCGCAAGTCCGTGAACGGCCGCGTCGTCGAAATCGGCTGGCTCGCGCGCAAGGGAGCGACGCGCGCAAAGTTTCAGATGCTCACGCTGGCGGAGTTGAAGTTATGAACCGCATCGCCGGTTTGGAGACGGAATACGGCTGCCTCACCAGCGAGCACGCCGGGCCGCCGGGCATCATCGGCCGCGTGCGCAACTGGATTTTCGAGAAGCAGCACTTCGGCCTCGCCGATCTCCACCAGCGCGATTGGGACGAGCCGGCGGGCAACGGCGGTTTCCTCTTCAACGGCGGTCGCGTTTACGTGGACATGGGCCACCTCGAATACTGCACGCCCGAATGCCTCAGCCTGATTGACATTTATCGCTTCGACCGCGCGGGCGACGCCATCCTCAACCGCGCCCTGCGCGAACTGAAGATCGCCGACCAGGTCGGCTTCATCCGCAACAACGTGGACCACTACTCCGGCGCGACCTTCGGCTGCCACGAGAACTACCTCGTCCGCCGCACCGCTCCGCTCAACGAGCCGAACGTGCTCGGCTTGCTCTCGTTTCTCACGCTGCGCGTCCTCTACTGCGGCGCGGGACGCGTGGGCTCGACGCCGGGCGCGGAGTTGCGCGCGGCGCAGTTGAAGGAAAACACGGAGACGCCGTTCCAGGTCAGCCAGCGCGCCGACTACATCAACAACGATCTCTTCGAGTGGGTGCAGTTCAACCGCGCCATCATCAACACGCGCGACGAGCCGCTCGCCGATGCGCGCCGTTTCCGCCGGCTGCACCTGCTGCACGGTGACACGAACGTGCTCCCGACCTCGCTGCTCTTGAAAGTCGGCACCACCGCGCTCGTGCTCGACCTGCTCGAACTGGATCACCTGCCGAAGATCGTGCTGGAGGACGCCGTCTCCGCGTTCCGCAACATCTCGCATCAGCCCGACGGTCCCTGGCTCGTGAAGCTCAACGACGGCCGCACGATGGACGCCGTCGAGCTGCTCGCGGAGTTTCGCGAACAGTGCCGGCGCGAGTTCGCGGGGCGCGACACGGAGACGGATACGCTGCTGCGCATCTGGGGCGATGTGCTTGCCGCGCTTGCGACGAAGCCCGAGTCACTCGTCGGCCAGGTGGACTGGATTTCCAAACGCTGGCTCTTCCAACAGTTCGTGAGCGAGGAAAAGATCGCGTGGAACGACCCGTGGCTGAAGGCGCAGGACCTGGAGTTTCATCACATTGATCCCGCGCGCGGTCTCGGCCTGTCGCTGGAGGCGACGCCGGCCGATTGGCAGCGCACGCCGGCGGACCTCACGGCCGCGATGTCCCAACCGCCGGTCAACACCCGCGCCGCCGCGCGCTCGCACCTGATGCACTTTCTCAAGGACCAGTCCATGCGCTACTACGTGGACTGGGAGGTGATCGACGCCGAGGGCTTCAACTCGCTGAACCTCCTGAACCCGTTCGACGCCGCGCCGGTCGAGGCGGACGCGTGGCTGAAGCAGTTTGAAAAAATGTAGGCCGTCGGTCAGCTCGCCACCGCGCCGCGTTTCCGTCCGAAGCCAAGCCACGCTGTCAGCGCGAACAACGCGAGCAGCACCATGCCGAGCGCCGCGCCGAAGGGCCAGTTGCGCGCCTGAAGAAACTGATTCTCGATCACGTTGCCGATGAGCGGCACGCGCGCGCCGCCGAGCAGATCGCTGATGGCGAACATCCCGACCGCCGGCACGAACACAAGCAGCACGGCCGCCATGATGCCGGGACGGGTGAGTGGCAGGATGACCTTGCGGAACGTGGCGAACGGATGCGCGCCGAGATCGGCGGCGGCTTCGAGAAGTTGCCGGTCCATCTTTTCCACGCTGGCGTAGATCGGCAGGATCGCGAAGGGCAGGTAAGTGTAAACGAGGCCGACGACCACGGCACCGGGCGTGTAGAGCAACTCGGCCGGGACGGAAATGAGGCGCAGTGATTGCAGCAGGCCGTTCAGCAAACCCTCCGATTTTAGGATCGTGATCCACGCGAAGGTGCGGACGAGGAAGCTCGCCCAGAAGGGAATCATCACGAGCAACAGCCAGCGGCTGCGCGCAGGCTCCGTTTGTCTCGCGATGAACCATGCGACCGGATAGCCGCCGACGAGGCAGAGCAGGGTGGTCAGCGCGGCGTAGCCGACGGAGCGCACGAAGATGTTCCAATAGGTCGCATCGAACAGCCGCGCGTAGTTCTCCGTGGTGAAGCTCCAGACGATGCGGCCGAGTTCGTCACGCTGGCAGAAGCTGACGGCGAGCAGGATGAGCGTGGGCGCGACGACGAACAGCGCGAGCCAGCCCAGCAGCGGAGCCAGCAGCAACCACGCGCGCGGCGAGGTGGGGTGCTTGCGGGAACTGTCGTCGGCGCTGGTCCACGGGAATATCATCGGCGGACTTGGCGGTTCACTGCGCGTTCTTCAAATCCGTCACCAGCTTGTCCACCTGCGCGGCGGCTTTGCCGATGTCGCGGAAGATTTCCAGTTTGCTGTCGGGCGGATAGCTCGCGGGATTGGCGAGCTGCTCCGGGCTGAGCAGCTTGCGCGCGGCGGCGTTCGGGTTCGTGTAGGGAAACGCATCCGAGATGAGCTTGCTGACCTCGGGGCGCAGGCAGTAGTTGATGAACTGGTGCGCGCCGTCGGCGTTCGCCGCGTTCACGGGGATGGCAAGGCTGTCAATGAACCGATGCGCGCCCTCGGCCGGCAGCACGTAGCGGAACTTTTTGTTCTGCTGCCACAGCAACGCCGCCTCGCCGCTCCACACGACGCCGATCCACACGTCGCCGTTGAGCAGCGCGGTCTTCGGCGAGTCGGAGTCCCACACCTTCACGAGTGGAATCCATTTCGCGAGGATGGGCTTCGCGGCGGCGAGCGTTTCGGGCGTCACGTCGTTGCAGGAACGGCCGAGCGTGGCCAGCGCCCACGAGACCAGCTCGCGGCTGTCCTTCACGCCGATGATGCGCCCCTTGTATTTTTCCTGAAACACGTCGGCGAAACTGTTCACCGGTTCCTTCACCAGCTCCGTGTTCACCACGATGCCGACGGTGCCCGCCATCCACGGGATGGAAAACTTATTGCCGGGATCGTGCGCGAAGGCGCGGAACTCCGGCGCGAGGTTGCCGAGGTTCGGCACGCGCGCGGCGTCGAGCGGCGCGAGTTGGCCGGCCTTGATGAGCGCCTCGACGGCGTATTCGGAAGGCTGGATGACATCGTAGCGGTTGGCGCCCGCGAGCAGCTTCGTGAGCATCTCCTCGTTCGAGGCGAACGTCTCGTAGTGGACCCGGATGCCCGTCTCCTTCGTGAAGCCATCGATGACCGATTGCGGCACGTATTCCGACCAGGCCAGCAGTTTCAGTTCGGGGCCGCGCTTACCGCAGCCGGTGATGAATGTGAGAGCGGCGGTGAGCGCGAACGTGAGGAATGTTTTCATAAGGGGAGGTCGTCAGGGAGAAACTGCGCGCCAGCGCTTGAGCATTTCGCCCAGCACCACGAGCGCGGCAATGGTGACGATGAACACGGTGGAGACGGCGTTCAGCACCGGGTTGAGCCCGACCCGCGCGAGGCCGAGGATTTTCACCGGCAACGTCTGCGCGTCCGGGCCGGCGGTGAAGTAGGTCACCACGAGTTCGTCGAGCGAGAGCGTGAAGGCCATGAGCGCGCCGGAGACAATCGCCGGCATGAGGCACGGCGCGATGACGAGCCGGAACGCCTGCGCCGGCGTCGCGCCGAGGTCGAGCGCGGCTTCCTCCAGCGAGGCGTCCATGCCCGCGAGCCGCGCCTGCACGGCGACCATCACGAAGGGAAAGCAGAACGTCGTGTGCGCGATGATGACCGTGGTGAAGCCGAGCGGCACCGCGAACGCCGCGAAGAGCACCAGCAGGCTCACGCCCATGATGATTTCCGGCGTGACCAGCGACGACGCGGCGGCGAGCGCCAGCCAGCTCGCGCCGGGAAAACGGTGCCGGTGCAGCAGCCACGCCGCGAGCGTGCCGAGCGCCACCGAGAGCACGGTGGTGACGGCGGCGATGACGAGGCTGTTCCACGCCGCGTCGAGCAGCGGCTGGTTGCGCGCGAGTTCGCCATACCAGCGGAGCGTGAAACCCTCCCACGCGTTGCCGAAGCGCGACGCATTGAACGAGCCGGCCACCAGCACCGCGATGGGCGCGTAGAGGAAGACGAGCACGAGCAACGTCCACCCTTTGCAGAAAGACCCGCCGGGGCGGGCAGGGGAGCTGGAGGGGACGCGCGGCACGGGTTGCTTATCTTGGCGCGCGGGCGGTTTGGCAAGCAGAAGCGCAGCGGCCGGAAAGTGGGAGCGCATCCCGGCGCCATGCAGGCGAGAATCAGCCTCTCATTAGCACCCGGCTTTAGCCGGGTGAACCAGCGATGAGACGGTCTTCAACCGCTTTAGCGGTTTACCCAGCGGAAGAAACCGCTAAAGCGGTTGGAGCGTGGTTCGCCGATTCCACCCGGCTAAAGCCGGGTGCTAATGAGAGAGGGACAAGTCGCCGCCGCAGCCGCTGCGAGCCGGGACGGCTCGCGGTCCGCCTCACTTCGCCGCCGGCATCATCCCCGTCTTGCGGGCGTAGTCGAAGAGGCCGCCGGCGTCCACCACGGGGCGCACGTCGCCGAGCGGCTTGAAGGTGAAAAATTTTCCCGTCGCGTGGACCTTCACCGTGGCGGCGTCGAGGTCCACCGTGACCACGTCTCCGGTTTTCAAAATGTCGCAAAGGCGATCGATGCACTCACAAGGATAAAGTTCACCCGTGGCCACGCAGTTGCGGAAGAAAATGCGCGCGAAGCTTTCGGCCAGTACGACTTTGGCCTTGGCCGAACCGAGCGCGATGGGCGCGTGCTCGCGCGAACTGCCGCAGCCGAAATTCCGACCCCCGACGACGATCGGATAAGCGCTGTCGAGCTCACCTTCTTTAATGAAGCGGATCGG
>JACQFS010000256.1 GCA_016199935.1 Verrucomicrobiota bacterium | reverse complement strand
GCAAGGCCAGGGCTTTTTATTTTTGCTGGAAAAAAACCCGCTGCCACCGGGCGCGGCGATTGTAGCGTGGCTGACAAAAAAGGGAGAACCTGAAAACGGCGTGCTCGTCCCGCGCGAAGCGGTGGTGCGCTTCAACGGCCTCGCGTGGGCCTACGTGAAAACCGGCGACGGCACGTTCACGCGGCGCGAGGTCGAGTCGGAACAACTCGTCGAGGGTGGCTGGTTCACCACGCACAACTTCAAGGCCGGCGACGAAGTGGTGACGACTGGCGCGCAGCAATTGTTGTCCGAGGAATTGAAAACTGCGGAGTAAGGGCGCGTCATGTTGAACCGCATCGTCAGCTTTTCCCTCCGGCATCGCGGCGTCGTGGTGGCGCTGGCGTGCGTGGTGTTTTTCTACGGGCTCTACATCGCGAAGCACTCGAAGCTCGATGTGTTTCCCGATTTCGTCCCGCCGCAAGTCACCGTGCAGGCCGAGGCGCCGGGCATGACGCCTGAACAGGTCGAGGCGCTCGTCACGCGGCCGATCGAGACGGCCATCAACGGCCTCGGCTATCTCGACTCGCTCCGCAGCGAATCCATCCAGGGCCTGTGCGTCGTCACGGTCGTGTTCAAGGAAGGCACCGACATCCTGCCCGCGCGGCAGTCGCTCGCGGAACGGCTCGGGACGCTTGCGAGCCAGTTGCCCGCGGGCGTCACGCCGCCCACGATGTCGCCGCTCGTCTCGGCCACGATGGACCTGCTCAAGGTCGGCCTCGTTTCGGAAAAACTTTCGCCGATGGAACTGCGCACGTTCGCGGACTGGACGCTCAAGCCGCGCCTGCTCTCGGTGCCCGGTGTCACGCGCTGCATCACGTTTGGCGGCGAGGTGCGGCAGTTGCAAATCCAGGTGCAGCCCGACCGCCTCGTCGCGCACGACCTCGGGATGCAGGACGTGCTTTCCGCCGCGCGGCTCGCGACGGGCGTGCGCGGCGCGGGGTTTGTCGAAAATAAAAACCAGCGCATCCTCATCCAGACCGAGGGCCAGTCGCTCACGGCGGAAGTCCTCGGCGAAGTCGTCGTCGCGCACAAGGACGGCGTGCCGGTGCGGCTCAAGGACGTGGCGAACGTCGTCGAGGGCGCGGAGCCGAAGTTTGGCGACTGCCTGATTCAGGGGAAGCCCGGCGTGCTGCTCGTCACGGCGAGCCAATACGGGGCGAACACGCTCGAAGCCACGCACGCAATCGAAGAGGCGCTGGAGGAAATGGAGCCGGTCTTCAAGCGCGAGGGCATCGAAGTCCATTCGCGCCTGCACCGGCCCGCGACGTTCATCGAGGAATCGCTCAAGAGCATCAAGTCGTCGCTGCTGCTCGGCGGCGTGCTGGTCACGGTGGTGCTGTTTCTGTTCCTCGGCCATTTCCGCACGGCGCTCATCTCGGTCACGGCGATTCCGCTGTCGCTGCTCGCGGCGATCATCGTCCTCGACAAGTTTGGCGTGACGCTCAACACCATCACGCTCGGCGGCCTCGCCATCGCGATTGGCGAAGTCGTGGACGACGCGATCATTGATGTGGAAAATATTTTCCGGCGGCTGCGGGAGCACTTCGCGTCAAGTAGCAGCCGAGGTGACCAGGCTCAAACTGCTGATGGAAAAAGTCAAAGCCCCCTTACGTCGGCTGCCACCGTGTTCAAGGTCATCCTCGACGCCTCGCTCGAAGTCCGCACGTCCGTGGTGTTCGCCACCTTCATCGTTGCGCTGGTGTTCGTGCCGGTGCTGACGCTGACCGGATTGCAGGGGAAATTTTTTGCGCCGCTCGCGCTGAGTTACATCATCGCCATCATGGCGTCGCTCGTGGTCGCGCTCACGCTCACGCCGGCGCTGGCGTTTCTCATGTTCGGCCGCGGCGTGCGGGCGGTGAAGGAGCCGCGTTTGCAAACGTGGCTCAAGCGGCTTTACCGCGCCGTGCTCGCGCGGCTGATGACGGCCCCCGTGCTGGTCATCAGCCTTGTGGTGCTCGTGTGCGTGGCGGCGGCGTTCAAGCTGCCGGGGCTCGGCAAGGAATTCCTCCCCGAGTTTCGCGAAGGCCATCTCGTGCTGCAAGTTTCCGCCGCGCCCGGCACGTCGCTCGCCGAGATGCTGCGCATCGGCAAACAGATTTCCGACACGCTGCTCAAGGATGAGCACATCGCGACGGTCGAGCAGCAGGTCGGTCGTGCGTCGCAGGGCGAGGACACGTGGAGCACGCACCGCAGCGAGTTTCACGTCGAGCTGAAGGCCGGCACGCCGGGCGAGGAGCAGGAGCATCTGATGAAGGAGATCCGCGAGACGCTCGGAAAAATTCCCGGCATCCAGTCCGAGGTGCTCACGTTTCTCGGCGACCGCATCAGCGAAAGCATTTCCGGCGAGACCGCACAGGTGGTGGTGAATGTTTTCGGCGATGACCTGGAGGCGATTGACCAGAAGGCCGGCGAAGTCGCGAAGGTGCTGGAGAAAGTCACGGGCGCGAAGGACGTGCAGATGAAGTCGCCGCCCGGCGGCCCGCGCGTGGCGGTGCGGCTGCGACCCGACCGCGTGACGCAGTTCGGCTTCCGGCCCGTCGAGGTGCTCGAAGCGGTGCAGACGGCGTATCAGGGCGTGGTCGTCGCGCAGTCGTATCGCGGCAGCCAGGTCGCGGACGTGGCGGTGATTCTCGCGGGCGCGGCGCAGACGGAACCGGAGACGATCGGCGCGCTGCTGCTGCGCAATTCCGCCGGGCTGCGGATGCCGTTGCGCGAACTGGCCGACGTGTTTCCCACCACGGGCCGCGCGCTCATTTCGCACGAGGGCGCGCGCCGCCGGCAGACCGTGACGTGCAACACGCAGGGCCGCGATGTCGCGTCGTTCGTCGAGGACGCGAAGAAGCAGATCGGCGAGAAGGTGAAATTCCCGCACGGCGTATATCCCGAATACACCGGCGCGGCCGAGGCGCAGGCGGCGGCGCAGCGGCAGATTATTTTGCACTCGAGCATCGCCGGCATCGGCATCCTGTTGCTGCTCTCGGTCGTTTTCAAAAATGTGCGCAACCTCCTGCTCGTGCTGGCCAACGTGCCGTTCGCGCTCGTGGGCGGCGCACTGTTCGTCATGCTCGCCGGCCTCTTCGACCCCGACGCCGGTGCCTTGAACCTCGGCTCGCTCGTCGGCTTCGTCACGCTCTTCGGCATCACGATGCGCAACTCGATCATGATGATCTCGCACTACGAACACCTCGTCGCCGAAGAAGGCATGACGTGGGGACTCGACGCCGCGATGCGTGGAGCAAGCGAGCGCTTGATTCCGATTCTGATGACCGCGCTCGTCACCGGCCTCGGCCTGCTGCCACTGGCGATCCACTCGGGCGAGGCGGGCGCGGAAATCGAAGGCCCGATGGCCGTGGTGATTCTCGGCGGACTCGTCACCTCGACGATCTTGAATCTTCTCGTGTTGCCGGTGCTGGCGTTGCGGTTCGGAAAATTCACCGGTGCGAAAGCGTGAGCAACCCGCACTCGACGCACGCCATTTTTCTCGCGTAGCATTTCGGAACTGACGATGCGCTCCGCCATTACCATCTCGCTCGTGCCCGAGACCAAGGGGGGGCCGTTTGTTTATTGGGACGGCCTTGCCGACGGCTTTGCCCGCGCGGCGAAGCTCGGCTTCGATGCCGTGGAAATTTTTCCCTCGTCCGCCGAGGAACTCGACGCGAGAGAGATCAAATCGCTCTGCGCGCAGCACAATCTCAAGGTCGCCGCCATCGGCACCGGCGCGGGCTGGGTGAAACACAAGCTGCGGCTCACCGACCCCGACGCCACCGTGCGCCGCCGCGCGCAGGAGTTCATCGCGGCCATCGTGGATTTCGCCGGGAGTTTCGGTGCGCCCGCGATTCTCGGCTCGATGCAGGGCCGATGGGAAGGAAGCGTGTCGCGCGAGCAGGCGCTCGCGTGGCTCGCCGAGGCGCTCGAACAACTCGGCCCTCGCGCGCACGCTCAGGGCGTGCCGCTGCTCTACGAGTTCCTCAACCGCTACGAGACGAACCTCTTCAACCGCGTCTCCGACTCGTTGGAGTTCCTGAAAACGCTCCGCACGCAGAACGTGAAGCTGCTCTGCGACCTGTTCCACATGAACATCGAGGAGTCCGATGTCGCCGCCGCGCTGCGCCTCGCCGGGCCGAAGCTCGGCCACGTGCATTTCGCCGACTCGAACCGCCGCGCCATCGGCCTGGGCCACACGGACATGAAGCCCGTGATGGCCGCGCTGCGTGACATTGGTTACGACGGTTACCTTTCCGCCGAGGTATTCGCCTTACCCGATTCGCGCAGCGCGGCGGCGCAGACCATCGCGGCGTTCCGAAAATCCGTTCCTTGAGGGGCGGGCACCCGATCAACAAGATTCCCGGTGCGTCCTTCAAAATAGGTCGCAGCCTTCATCGTATTTGAAAAGCACGGGCGGCCAGCGGGCCGGTGGCGCGCAGATTCACAAGGCGCTGAGGTCCGGCAAGCGGAAGGGGGGAGCAGGCCGCGGGGGAGATTGCAACCGCTTTGGCTTGACCGACCGCACCGGGGCAAGACGCCACGACTCGGCCCCTGCGATGTCCGAATGCCCGCCTTTTCATAACTCTCACGACAAAACACTTGACGCAGGCGATGCTGCTTTACTAGAAGTGAAGGTCGGTATGTCCCAGGATCGTCATCTCCGAGCGTGCGGTGTCTCGCTTCGCATTTTGCCACGGCGTCGGCTCCTCGTTTCAGTCCCCGGTGCGGTTCTCAAACTCCGAGTTGGCCGTTTTGAATTCCTCACCGTCCGTCCACAACGCGGCTCGCCAGCATGACCACGCATACGGAAATTATTCCACCGGAGAGAAGCCGGCCACCCGGCCGGAAACTGAACGCACCGCCGGTTTTCGGCGCCTTCCTGCTGGACTCCGAAGGACAGAAGATTCCGATCCCGGATTCCTGCCTGCTGGGGCGTTCGCCGGCCAGTGACATCGTCTTGCAGGACTCGCAGGTTTCGGGCCGGCACGTCTTGATTCATCGGCAGGAAAAGAATGAGTATATGCTCGTGGATCTGGGCAGCAGCAATGGAACCTTCGTTGACGGGCGCCACGTCTCGATGCCCGTCCGCCTGCGGGACAAACAGTCGTTTCGGATCGCGCACCTTCAATTCACGTTCTGCCAACCGTCGGCCGATCCAGTGCGAAAGGGAACCAGCCGGCACACGGCGCCGACCGACCGCAAAGTGACCACGACCGTCTGTTGGTTGTTGCTGTTGGACATCATCAATTCCACCGAGCTCGCCCGCTCGATTCCCGCCGGCCAGCTGCCCCTGGTTTTCGGCGGTTGGTTTTCCGAATGCCGGCAGTTCATCCACGACCAAGGCGGCACGGTGGACAAGTTTCTGGGGGACGCACTGTTCGCCTTCTGGCAGGATGAGACCGGCACGCCCGCCCAGGTCCAACGGACCTTGGAACTGCTTTCAGCGAAGCAGGCCCGCGCAAATCCGCCCTTCCGATGGGTTCTGCATCACGGTTTGGTTTCCGTGGGCGGCACCCCCGGAGGCGGCACCGAACGCATCATGGGCGAGGAAGTGCATTTTATTTTCCGGCTCGAAAAACTGGCGGGCAGCCTGACGGTTCCCCAGCTCCTGAGCGAAACCGCCGCGACGAAGCTGCGTCCGGCCAACCCGCTGCGCGAACTGGGCCGGTATCCGTGCCGGGGCTTCAAGGGAGACTTCAAGGTGTTCTCTTTTGCCGCCAAGTCTTGACCCCGGCCGGCGACTGCGCTTCCAGATTTTTATGACCAAGCTTCTGACTGCCTGCTGGTTCAGCTTCGCCCTGCTCGGTTTGCTCGCCACCGGGCGGCCGGCGCTCGCGGCCTCGAAGAAGTTCACGCTCGAAATTGTTTCCACTCCGCCCGGCGCCAAGATCAGCATTGCGGGAGTGTCGTTCGGCGTCACACCAACGGGGGGCGGACCACTGGTGCTCACGGATTACCCCTTGGACGACAAGGTGCCCTACCCCATCAAGGCCGAGAAGGACGGTTTTGCGTCGGTGGAACGCATCATCACTTACGCCGACGCGAAAGCCTTGGCCAAGGGCAACACCTTCGGTCCGAAGATTTGGCAAATTGAACTGCCACCGATGACCGAGGTGCGCCGGGAAATCCCGGTGTTCATCACGAATGCGGTGCCGGGGGCCACGGTGTTTATTGACAACGTGGAAGCGGGCAAGAGTCCGCTCGCCGCCAATGCGATCTTCGTCCGCGCCGACGCCACCTCGGCGTGGCACAATGTCACGATCCGTCTCGAACTAGAACCGCAGTTCAGGACCGAAGAACTCGCGCTCCAAGCCGACGAGGTTTTTCGTTCGGTGGGGACGACCCGCAAGACTTACGAGGTTGTTTTTTCCCTGCTCGAAATTCAACGCACCTACCAACTGGAAATCAGCGCGAATGAATCGGATGCCATCATCGAACTGGACGAGAAGGAAATCGGCCGCACGGGAGCCCTGCCCTTTCGCCACGCGCTGGTCTTCACGCGCGAGAGCAGCCAGGCCTGGCCGAGCCACGCGCTCAAAGTCCACAAGAAGGACTGGGAGTATCGCGAGCCGGGCAAGCTGGTCGGCAAGGCGGCGTTCCAGCAGCAGTTGACGGTCGAAGCGATCACCAACGCCGGCAAGGGAGTTTTCCAAGTGAAGGTGACGCTGGCGAACCCGACCCACTACGCCACGCCCATCCGCTACTTCGAGATCGCCGGCGGGAAGCTCAAGCTGGTGGTGACGAACGCACTGTCCACCATTGATAACAAGGACGGGGACATGATCGCCCCCGGGGTTTTCCGAACCGATCTGGCGAAGGAATCCCTGATCCTCTCCCGGATGGCCTGCCTGCCGCCGCAGCCGGATGAGAAGGCCCACATTTTTTTCACGCGGCCAAAGTGGGAAACCCCGCTCGCGTCCGGGACCAATCCGCCCACGCCGCAACTGGTGAGCGCCAACATCATGCACGCGACCGAAGGCACGAAGGAACCGATCCGCTCCGAGGACAGCCGGGACACCGATCCGTTTGTCACGGCGGATGGCCGATGGTTGTATTACTCGTCGGACCGCTCCTCGGGCTTCCGGCACATCTGGCGGGTTTCGCTTCAGGGACAGATCGGCGTGGCCAAGATTTCCAAGGACGACAGCTATATCCACCTCGAGCCGGCGGTCTCGCCCGACGGCCAGTTGCTGGCCTACTCGGCGCGTCCCGCCAACGCGCCGGCGAACGTCCCGTTTTCCATCTGGCTCGCCAATGAGGACGGCAACGCCAACAAGGAAATCTGCGAAGGCCGCTGTCCGGCCTGGTCCCACGATGGCAAGCAACTCGCCTACGTCTCCCAGAACAAGATTTTCATCATGAACGCGGACGGCTCGGGCTCGAAGGAAATCACCAGCGACACCGACGCGCAGGTGCTCTATCCGGTCTGGGCGCCGGGCGACAAATACATTTACTACTGCTCGGACGTGGGCAAAGACAAGGCGGGCAACCGCCAGTTCGACCTCTGGCGCATCCACACCGAGAAGGCCGGCGAACCGCTGCAAGTCACCAGCAACGACTCGCTCGACTTTGCGCCCCTGATTGTCGGACGGCGTCTCTATTTCTTTTCCAACCGCGGCGCGACGGGCGATGGGGTCGAGGCGTTGAAAATCTGCTACAAGGAGCTGCCGCCGGACTGAGGCGTCCGGATTCCGCCCGCGGTCGTTCGAGCGGCGGCACTGGCTCCAACTGCATCCGCCATGGACAACTCCCCTCCGCCCTCCGACCACGAGGATCCCAAGACGACGGTCTTCCACTCCGGTCTGGTGGTCGGCCAGGTGGTTGGCAACGGGCGATTCACGCTCAAGCGCCTCCTGGGACAGGGCGGGATGGGCATTGTCTGGCTGGCATCGGATCGGCAGCTCAGGGAGGACACCGCCTTGAAGTTCCTTCCGCCGGCCATCCGGGCCGACCCCACCGCGCTGGACGACCTGCGCCGGGAAACCCAGCGCAGCCGCCGGCTCACGCACCCGCACATCGTCCGCATCCACGATCTGTTCGTCGCCGAGGGACAGGACGCCTTCATCGCGATGGAGTATGTGGACGGCCATTCGCTTTCCGTCGAGCGGCTCAACCGCACGAACAAAGTGCTCGAATGGGAGCAGCTCGCGCTGTGGGTTCGCCAGCTTTGCGAGGCGCTCGATTACGCCCACCGCGAACAGATCATTCACCGCGACCTCAAGCCGTCGAACCTGTTGCTGGACGGCCAGCACCGGCTCAAGCTCACCGACTTCGGCATCGCCCGCGTGGTGACTGATTCCGTCAGCCGGTCCCCCGGCCGGCACGGAGCCAGCGGCACGACGGTTTACATGAGCCCGCAGCAGTTGCACGGCGAACCTTCCCTGCCGACGGACGATGTGTATTCCCTGGGGGCGACGCTCTACGAATTGCTCACCGGCAAGCCGCCCTTCTACACCGGCGATGTGGAGGATCAGATTCGCTTCCGGCTGCCCGAACCCATTGACCGCCGCCAGCGCGAATTGCACGTGGTCAACCCGGTCCCCGCCCAGGTCGCCCGCGTCATCATGGCGTGTCTCGCCAAGGATGCTCATGCCCGCCCCAGCACCATTCTGGAGGTCGCGGAACGCCTCGGCCTTTCCCGGAAAACGCAGCGCAAAGCTCCGCCATCACCCACGCCAAACGCCCCGGAACAACTGCCCCTGCCCGAACCCGCGAAGGCTGCGGCCGCGGCCGCGCGCCCACTTTCCGCCCGGCCGGCCCAAACGGATCAGGAAAAAATTCGCCCCTCAAAGCGACGCCCAAGAACGCTCACCGCGACGGAAGCCGTGCCCGTGGAGCCGCCACCCGTCACGCCCACAGCCGCGCCGCTTTCCGAATTTCCTCCGCGTCCGGAGCAACAAGGACGCCGGAGACTCGTGTGGGGTGCGGTGTTTTTTTTCGCCGCCTTGGTCGCCGTTGCTGGCTGGCTGGCCAGCCATTCCGGTTCCAAGATTCCGCAGGACGTTGCCGCGTTGAAGAAACCCGCTGATGCGGAACAGCAGGCAAGCAACAAACTCATCGAGCAAGAGGCCAAGATCGAAGCGGAGAAGCAACGCCTCGCGGCTGAGAAGAAAAAGAATGAGGAGGAGGAAGCCAAACGGATAGCGCAGGAGAAAAACCGGCCGCCAGCACCAACGAACATTCCGATCGTTCGCCCGCCCGTGCCGCAACCGGAAACCAAAGTAATTGTCGGCACGCCGCCGACAAATTCGGTTTCGCCCCGGGTCACATCTTCTCCGACCTCCGCGGTCAAGCCGGTTCCGGCCGTGAATACCAATGTGGCTATCGCCCCGCCTCCGCCCAAACCGACGTTTCCCGTCGCCGACCAATCGTGGACCAACACTTTGGGCATGGTCTTCGCCCCGGTCTCCCGGGTGGGCCCGTTGTTCTCCATCTGGGAGACCCGGGTGCAGGACTACCGGGTCTTCACGAATCAGATCCGGCCCGCCCCCCCGTCGCAACTGGTCGGCTTCACGCAAGGCTCGAACCATCCCGCTGTGAATATCCGTTGGAACGACGCCCGCGCATTCTGTCTCTGGCTGACCGGGAAGGAACGCGACGCCGGCAAACTCAACACCAATCAGGCCTACCGTTTGCCGCGCGCCGCGGAGTGGGAGCTGGCCGCTGGCGTTGCGGCGCCCGGAGCCGATGGCGGTCTCCCGCCGTCGCGGTCGGCGAGCTCATACCTTTGGGGCACGAACTGGCCGCCACCGAACGACGCGGGCAATTTCTACGGGGAGGAGGCGAGTTCCTCGGGCATCCGTGGCTTTCGCGATGACTTTGCCAGGACGGCGCCGGTCGGCAACTTCCCCGCCAACCGCCACGGCCTCTTCGACATGGCCGGCAACGTCTGGGAATGGTGCGAAGATCCCGTCAAAATACGGCCGTGGGATCGGGTGGCCAAAGGCGGTTCTTGGAATACGCGCGAACCGGCGGAATTGCGCGCCAATTTCATGCAGAGCTTCCGGACCAATATCATGCTCGAATATTTGGGTTTCCGTTGCGTGCTGGATGTCGGAGTCTTGACCAACAAATGATGCGGCGACTCGTTCCTCGCACGCAGTGACAGAATCGCGCTCTTATTATGCTCAAGCACCGACTCATCCATCCCAAGATCAACGAAGTCCTCGGCCGGGCCGGGCATCACGCGAAAATTCTCATCGCGGACGGCAATTATCCCGCGTCGTCGAAGAAGGGGCCGAACGCCGAGGTCGTTTGCATGAATCTCACGCCCGGCATCATCACTTGCACGCAGGCGTTGCGCGCGGTGCTGAGCGCGATCCCCATCGATCACCTGAACACGATGGGCATCCCCGCCGATGATCCGTATGCGAAGTTCGGCGAGCCGCCGGTGTGGGCCGAATACAAGAAGGTGCTCAAGGACGCCGGCCTCAAGCTCAAGCTGGAGCCGATCATGAAGTGGGATTTCTACGCCGCGGTCGAATCGCCCGACCACGTGCTCACGATCCAGACCGCGGACCAGGCGCTGTGGGCCAATGTGCTTCTGAGCGTCGGCGTGCGCACACCGGGAACCTGAACTTTAGCCACGGATGAAACACGGATTGAACACAGATTATACCCTGTCTTCATCCGTGTTTCTTCCGTGTTCAATCCGTGGCTAAATCATCCTGTCATTAATGAAATCGCGCCCCAAGATCGGCACCGTCGGCGAAATGAAATTCGTCGTCGGTCAAGAGCACGTGATTGATTTTGCCACGGACGGAATGCCCGCGGTGTTGAGCACGCCGCGGCTCATCGGCCTCATCGAGCGCACCGCACGCGAGTCCCTGTATCCGTTCCTCGAAGCGAACGAGCGCACCGTCGGCGGAGAAATCGAAATCCGCCATCTCGCGCCCTCGCCGCTCGGCCAGACCGTGACGATCACCACGCGCGTCATCCATGCCGAGGGCAAGGCGATTGATTTCCAGTTCGAGGTGCGCGACGAGCACGAGGTCATCGCCCGCGGCCTGCACAAGCGCGGTGTGATCACTGTGGAGAGTTTTGCAAGGCGCGTGGCGCGCAAAGCGGCTTCGACGAGGTGACGCATGACTCGGCGCGAATTCCTTCAACGCAGTGCAGTGGCTTCAGCCGCTGCCAGTTTCCCGTTGGACTCCCTTGCCCAAGTCCCCGGCGAACGTCCGCCGCGCGCCAACGGTGTCACGGTTCTCAATCCGCGCGCGCGCGTTCCCGTCGGCTTGATCATTGATGACTCGACGTGCCTGGTGAACTTGAACCGCTTCGCGATGCCGCAGTTTGACGAGGCTTCCCTCGGCGCGAAGGAAGTCTATCGGCGCAACTGGCGCGAGTGGCCCGTGGAGATTCCCGACGCCTTCGTGCGCAAGTTCGGCGAGTGGTGCGCGGGCGCGGGCGTGAAGGGCAAATACAGCATCGTCCCCTACCCCGCGTGCGTCGGCCGGCTCGACCGCGGGTTGCCCGGCTGGACGCCGCGCGAGTTGGAGCAGAGCCTCGAACTCATCCGCACGCTCATGCTGCCGAACTGGGACATCCATCCCGAGATGGTCACGCACACGCGCGTCATTGATCTCAAGACCGGGCATCCGTATCCCGAGATCACGCCGAAGTTCATGGAGAACTGGGAGTGGACCACCGGGCGCAGCGTGGACGAAGTCGCCAGCTACATGGCCTACGCGCTGGGCATCCTGAAAAATGTCGGCCTGCCGTGCGAGGGCATCACCACGCCGGGTGGCTTCGGCAGCAGGGCGCGGCCGCAACTGGCGCAGGGAACCTTCGAGGCGGTGAGGTCGGTTTTAGGCGCGGAGATTCCACACTACTTCCGCGATCTTTTTTCCGAGGGCGAGAAAAGCGTCGCGCCCATCGTGCAGAACGCGGCCGACCTCGACGGCAACGATCCGCGTTGCGTCGTCCACATCATCGGCTGCACGGGCGACTGGACCGGCGGCTGGGACAACGTCGAGCCCGGCGGCGTGGACAAATTCATCACGGCAGATTTGCAGCGTGGCCGCATGGTGGACGTCATCACGCGCGGCGAGCCGGCGCTGATGCTCGCGCACTGGACGGACATCTACCACAACGGGCGCGAGGTGGGTTTCAAAATTTTCCAAGAGGTCGTGAAACGCCTGTTCGCGCGCTTCGACAATCTGCACTGGATGAAACTCAGCGAGGTCGCGCGCTACTGGGCTGCGAAGGAACTCACGCGCATCAAGCACGCCGGGGCGATCGTCTTGTTGCGCGCGCCCTTCGCCTGCCCGGACTTCACCGTGCGCATCGGCTTCCGCGCGACCCGGCCCCCCACGCTCGTGATCGGCCGGCAAGGCATCGTGCTCGACGAGGTTTCCACTCCCCTGAAACTCGCGCCCGGCAAATGGTGCCGCGATGGCGAGGCGACGCTTGCGTGCTTCGCGCTCCCAAAGGGAAACTCCGAACTCAAACTCAATTAGCACACCCACCAACTGATTACGGATTACTCGTCACTCATCACGCCCCATGCAAACCCGCCCGCTCGGCAAAACCGGACTCCAGCTTCCCATCCTCAGCTTCGGCGCGTCGTCGCTTGGCGCGGAATTTCGCAGCGTGAAAATCGACGAGGCGCTGCAAAGCGTCCGCGTCGCGCTCGATTGCGGACTGAACTTCAT
>JACQFS010000255.1 GCA_016199935.1 Verrucomicrobiota bacterium | reverse complement strand
GTTCGCCGCCGCGAGCCGCACCGCCTCGCGCGCCGTGACTGGCGGGACGGCGAGCAACGCCGCGCGGTTTTTCACCGACGCCACCGCCACCGGCAGCTTCGGCACGAAGTCGCTCGTCACTTTCACCAGCTCGCCCTTCGCGGTGACGAAGCCGGCGAGCAGACAGTTGAACACCGCGATGCCATCCACCTCCTGCTGCCACACGACGGTGCGCAGGCCATTGTGCGCCGCCACGAAATCATGCGTCACGCGCGTCGGCACGAGCGCCGAGGCGTCGAAGCCGAAGACGGCCGCGTGCTCGTTGAGAAACGCCTTGATGGGCCGGTGCGGATCGGCGGCCGGAATCGCCGCGGCCGTGAGCGCCGACACCGCGCCGCCCGTGCCGTTGGTTCCCGTGAGGGATCCCGACGTGGAACCCACCGCCTTCGCGCCGCCGAAAATCTCATCGCGTTCCACCTTCAATCCCGGCACGCGCGCCGCGAGCGCGTCCGTGGCGGCCTGCTTCTCCGCGTCCACGATTTTGTCCGCGCCGCGCTGGCGGGCATCGTAATTGGGGAGCGGTTTGTGCGACGGCGGCTGGATGGCGTGCAGCGCGCCGGGCGCGGCGAGCAGGAGCAGGAGTGCGGCGAGCCACGCCGGGCCAAGCCCGGCCCCGAGGTTCAACCCGGGGTTCCCCTTGCCGACCGGAACTGCCGTTTTAAGCGCAAGATACATTGCGTGAGAGTGTGGAAAGCAAACTCGCTCGCGCCCGGGAAGTCAAGGAACGCGCGGGACGCGGAGCGGTTGCGCGCCGCGGTGGGCGTAGCCGCGAGCTTTAGCTCGCGCCGCCGCGGTGAGGGGAAACGGCGTGGGACTCAGCCGCCGGTGTATTCCAGGCTGAGCTTGTAACGGAGAAGATTGCGGCAGTGGACGGAATCGATGGTGGTCTTGCTCAGCCAACCCTGGCAGCACACCTCGCCGGTGGCCGTGCCGCGGCGCGCGGCGACGGCCTGGGCGAGGGCCATGCTCAAATCGAAATCGCCGCGGACGCATTCGTGGTTCTGGCAGTCGAAGCGGAAGACGGATTTCGCGTGGGCGGGATTGACGGTGTATTTTATCTGGCTGCCGCGCGAGCCGCCGTCGGGGCTGAAGTAGGACAGCTCGACGGTGAGGGATTTGAGCTGCGGAAATTTTTCCGCGAGGCTGGCGGACGCACGGGAGCGCTCGGCCTCCTGCTGGCGGTGCTCGACGCGGGCGCTGAGCTTTCGGCGATACATCATGGGGCCGGGCGGGGTCGCGACCGATGGGGGCTTGGGCGTCACTGGCGGCCCGCCGGTTGTTGCGATTGCCGGCGCAGGGTTCGGAGGTGGCCGTAGCCGACGAGCTTGCGGCGCTGTTCGTCCCACAGCCGGAAGGTGAAGGATTTGAAACTGGAGAAGAGGGTGATCTCCTTGACGGTCTGGAAGAGCGGCTCGGACTTGTGGCATTTCTCGAGGTGGTAGTTCGGGATGCGCGGGCTGAGATGGTGGATGTGGTGAAAGCCGATGTTGCCGGAGAACCATTGCAGGATTTTTGGCAGCTTGTAGAAGGAGCTCCCCTTCAGCGCCGCGGTGGTGTAATCCCAATCCGCGCCCCGCTCCCAGTAAACCCCCTCGAACTGGTGCTGCACGTAAAACAGCCAGATGCCCACCGAGCCGGCGATGCCCATCACGGTGAACTGAATCAGCAGGTAGGCCTGGACGCTGAACACGGAGCACAGCCCGGCGGCCACGAGCACGATGGCGAGATTGGTCAAATGCACGGAGAGCCGCTCGCGGAAGTTCGCGCCCGGCGTGGGAAACCGCTGGCGGATGGCGAACAGGACGAGCGGCGCGATCACGAAGAGCACGACCGGATTGCGCGCGAGCCGATACGCGAACCGTTTCCAGCGCGACGCCTCCAGATATTCCTGCACGGTCAGCGTCCACACGTCGCCGGTGCCGCGCCGGTCGAGATCGCCGGAGGTGGAATGGTGGAGGGCGTGTTCCCAACGCCAGTGGTGATACGGCGTGAAGGTCAGCACGCCGGTGACGAAGCCCAGAATGTCATTGGCGAGCCGTGATTTGAAAAACGAGCCGTGCCCGCAGTCGTGATGAATGATGAACAACCGCACCATGAACCCGGCCGCCAGAATCATCAGCGGCACGACCAGCCAGACGGACACCGGCAGGAGAAGGTGCATGAGATACCAGAGCGCGGCGTAGGGAACGAGGGTGTTGAGCAGTTGCCAGACGCCGCGGCTGACCGAGGGTTTCTGGTAGCGGGCGACGATCTCTTTCCACGCGGGAACGCCGGCCGGGCTTTCGCCCGGAGTCAAAACGGAATCAGTTGTCATGGTGTTGTTGCTGAGTTGCGAGCCGAACGCCAGAACCTGGGGGAACAAGTCTGGTTGGG
The DNA here is from genome assembly GCA_016199935.1 of Verrucomicrobiota bacterium. GTDB lineage: Bacteria > Verrucomicrobiota > Verrucomicrobiia > Limisphaerales > JACQFS01 > JACQFS01. The sequence continues at coordinate 11,764 of JACQFS010000255.1, read as the reverse complement.
TTCGCTGCGGACGGAGTATGCCGCAATCGGATGACGCCCGCAACCGCAAACGTCGGCCGTGTGATTTTTTCCGGCACGCTGCACTCGGAAGAAATTTTTCTCAACGTAGAGGCGCGACGACGCCAGTGGAAAAAGACGGGGACACGAAACGAAATTTATCGGAGCCGCCAGGTGATGCGACCCTTGTCGAGGTCGTAGGGCGACATTTCCATCTTCACGCGGTCGCCGACGGTCAGGCGCACCCAGCGTTTGCGCATCTTGCCGCAAATGGTGGCGAGCACGAGGTGCTTGTTGTCGAGTTCGACGCGGAACATCGTGCCGGGCAGCACGACGAGGACGCGACCTTCGACTTCAATGTGTTCTTCTTTCATGGCTGAATGACTGGCCGTCGCTGATGAATCACGGCACCCGGGCGGCAAACGGGACGCGGAAAAAACGAAGAGGCGGGGCCGGTTCCACACCGGACCCCGCCGTGAAATGATCGGGACTAGTAGCGGCGATCGCCGGCCGGACGGGCCTCGCGGGGCTTGGCGACGTTGACCGTGAGGGCGCGGCCGTCCATGTCCTTGCCGTTCATGGCTTCGATGGCCTTCTGCGCTTCCTCGCCGGAGCTCATGGTGATGAAACCAAAACCACGGGGACGGCCGGTTTCGCGGTCCATCATCAGGTTGGTTTCGGTGACCGTGCCATGCGCGGAAAACGCAGTGTTCAGGTCGGCTTCAGTGGTATTGAAGGAAAGGTTTCCCACAAATAATTTATTGCTCATGTGATGTTTTACTGTCCGACAAACCGGCTTTCCAGAGACTGTTCCCGAACATCGGGTCTAAAATCATCACTGAACGAAGTTCACTTGAAGATTCACCATGCCTTGAAAGGACAAGCTATCTAACAGACGCCGCATTATCGGTCCGGCACCCGCGATAGCGACAACAATCGGCAACAATCTTCTGAGCCCCGAAGCCGGTTGGTAACGGCGCGGCGTCCGCCCCGCGGGATGGGCTTCCCTCAACCGCGGCCTTCGTGTCTATTCGTCCCCATTCGTGGTTCGTCCACCCGATGCGCACCGCTGATTTTAATTTTGAACTGCCCGCCGAGTTGATCGCCCAGGCGCCCGCTGCCGTGCGCGACGAGTCGCGGCTGCTCGTCTTCGAACGGCCCGACGGCCAACTTGCGCACCGCCACTTCCGCGATTTGATCGACCACCTCCACCCCGGCGACTTGCTGGTGATGAACAACTCGAAGGTCATTCCCGCGCGCCTGCGCGGCGTGAAGGCCGGCAGCGGCGGCGCCGTCGAGGCGCTGCTCGTCGAGGAGGTCGCGCGCAACGACTGGTGGGTGATGGTCCGCCCCGGCAAACGCGTCCGCCCCGGCAGCGTCCTCCACTGGCTCGATCACCACGGTCAGCTCTCCGCGCTCTCCGCGACGTGCGTGGAGAAAAATGCGGAGGGCCATTGCCGGCTCCAGTTCGCCGGCGCACGCAACGTCGCCGACGTGCTCACGCACATCGGCGAGGTTCCCCTGCCCCCTTACATCACGCGCGCGCCGCATTTCAACCAGCGCCGCGACCTTGACCGTTACCAGACCGTTTACGCCGAGGCCGACGGCTCGGTCGCCGCGCCAACGGCTGGGCTGCATTTCACGCCGGCGCTGCTCGATGAAATCCGCGCGCGCGGCGTGCGCACGGCGTTCGTGACGTTGCACGTGGGCCTCGGCACGTTCGCGCCGGTGAAGGCGGCGGAGCTCAAGGACCACGTGATGCACGAGGAACGCTTCGCCATCAGCGAGGAGACGGCGGCGCTCGTGGCGGAGACTAAAAGCAAAGGCGGACGCGTCGTCGCCGTGGGCACCACCTCCCTGCGCGTGCTCGAAAGCGTCGCGCACCAGCATGACCAAGTGCGCGCGGTCGTGGGCCGCACCCAGTTGTTCCTCCACCCGCCGGCGAAGTTCAAGGTCGTGGACGCGCTCGTGACGAACTTCCATCTGCCCGAGTCCACGCTGCTGATGCTGGTATGCGCCTTCGCTTCGCCGGGGACCACGCGCGGTCGCGAGCTGATGCTCGCCGCGTATGCCGAAGCCGTGCGCGAGCGGTATCGCTTCTTCAGCTACGGCGATGCGATGCTCATCACGTAACGAGTAATGAGTGATGCGTAATTCGGAACGCGGAATGAAGCCAAAGCCAACCATCAGAACCAGCCGGAAAGGCGCACGGACTTCCCGCCGTTCCGCGCTCCGCACTCCGCACTCCGCATTTCCCTTCGTCCTCGTCAACATGGCGATCACCGCCGATGGCAAGATCGCCACAGCCAACCGGCGCGTCTCCACCTTCGGCAGCGCACGCGACCTTGAACATCTCTACGGACTGCGCGCCACCGCCGACGCCATCCTCTGCGGCGCACGCACGGTGGAACTGAACCGCACCACGCTCGGCGCGGGCGGCGAGAAGTTTCAACGCCTCCGCGCGCGGCGCGGGCTGGCGAAGAATGCGTTGCGCCTCGTCGTCAGCGGCTCGGGCTCGATCAGTCCGAAGGCACACATTTTCACCACGCACTTCGCGCCGCTCATCGTGCTCACCACGAAGCGCGCGGCGAAAGCAAAGCTGTGCCGCCTCGCGAAACTCGCCGACCTCGTGTGTGTTGGCGGACGGACGCGCGTGGACTGGCCGTCCGTCCTGCGCTGGCTGCGCGGGCATTTCAACGTGCGCCGGCTGCTGGTCGAAGGCGGCGGCGAGTTGAACGGCGAACTTTTCCGCCTTGGCCTCGTGGACGAACTGCACCTCACGGTCTGCCCGAAAATTGCCGGCGGTCGAAATGCGCCGACCATCGCGGACGGTGAGGGCGCACTCACGCTGGCGGAGGCGGGACGGTTTGAGTTGAAACGGATGAAGCGCGCGGGGGATGAGATGTTTTTGGTTTACCGACGCAAACCAGACGCGTAGCCGGCGGGGCTGAAGCTTTCGCTTTGATATTCCGTCAGTGAGCCGTAGTTTCGCCGCCGCAGGTTTTTCACATGAAGCAAATCCAACTCTGCCTCGCTGTCGCGCTCGCCGTCGCTTTCGCCGGCTGCAAAAAGCAGAATGCCGCCGGCCCCACCGCCGGTCCGCCGCCGGCGCAGGTCATCGCCGCGGTCGCCAAGGCACAGCCGGTCTCGGAAAAACTTTCGCTCGTCGGCAGCGTCGCGGCCAATGAATCGGTGGAGATCAAATCCGAGGCGGACGGGACGGTGCTGGATGTTTTGTTCACCGAGGGCCAGCACGTGGAGAAGGGCGCGCTGCTATTGAAACTCGATGAGCGCAAGCTTGCGGCCTCGGTGGACGAAGCGGACGCGAATTTCAAACTCAGCAAGGCAAACCACGAGCGCGCCGCGCAGTTGCTCAAGGACAAGCTCATTTCCCCGCAGGAGTTCGACCAGACCGCCGCCACTTTCCAGATGAACCAGGCCAGCCTCCAACTCAAGCGCGAGCAACTCAAGGACGCGCGCATCTACGCGCCGTTCGAGGGCACGGTGAGCACGCGGCTCGTCAGCCCCGGCCAGGTCATCAGCAAGAACACCACGCTCACCTACCTCATTGACCTCGACCCGGTGAAGGTGGAACTCAACGTGCCGGAGCGGTTCATCAGCCAGGTGAGCGTCGGGCAGGTCATTGACATCGGCGTCGCGACATTTCCCGGCCGGACATTTTCGGGAAAAGTTTTCTTCGTCTCGCCGTTCGTTGACCCCGCGACGCGCACGGCGCTGGTGAAGGCGGAGATTCCAAACCCAAAGGCCGAGCTCAAGCCCGGCATGTTCGCCAATCTCAACCTCACGCTGAAGGTGAAGGACAATGCGATCGTGATTCCCGAAACCTCGCTCGTCCCCAGTGGCGAACGCGTGACGGTGTTCGTGATCGGCGCGGACGGGACGGCCGAAGCGCGCACGGTGAAGGTCGGGATGCGCATGGCTGGTGAAGTGGAAATCGCCGAGGGATTGAAGGTGGGTGAGCGCGTCGTGGCAGAGGGCGTGCAGAAGGTTCGGCCGGGCGGCAAGGTGAAGGCAGCCGAACCGCAGGGGGGAGAGGGAGAAAGGGGGAACGGGGGCAAATGAATTCGGACGCGCAACGGCCATCGAAGTTGAAAGGCAAAGCGATCACTCACCATTGGGAGCTGGAGGTGTATCAACTCGCCATGCAAGTGGCCGTGGAGATTTTCAAACTGACGAAGAAGTTTCCCTCGGATGAGAAGTTCGCCCTCACGAGCCAGATCCGCGCCTCGTCACGCTCGGTCACGGCGCAGATTGCCGAAGACTGGCGTAAGCGACGCTACGAAGCGGCGTTTGTCTCCAAGCTCAACGACGCCGAAGGCGAGGCCGCCGAGACTCAGAGTTGGCTCGAACACTGTGTGAAGAGCGATTATGTGGACCGCACCTCCGCCGCGAAACTCTTCCGCACTTACGACCGCATTCTCGGCAAACTCGTCACGATGCAGAACAATCCGACGCCCTGGCTCCTCCACCAACTGCACCAACGCTGACTCTCCCCCGCTCCCTTTCCCCCTTTCTCCCCTGCCATGATTTTACCGCGCATCAGCATCCAGCGCCCCGTCCTCGCCACGATGATGAGCCTCGCGCTCGTCCTCTTCGGCGTCATCGGGCTCGTGCGGCTGCCGGTGCGCGAACTGCCGGATATTGATCCGCCCATCGTCAGCGTCACCACCGTTTATCCCGGCGCGAGCGCGTCCGTCGTCGAGACCGAAGTCAGCGAGCGGCTTGAGGAGGAGATCAACAACATCCCCGGCATCAAGACGCTCACCAGCCAGAGCCGCGAACAGGTCAGCACCATCACCGTCGAGTTCGATCTCTCGCGCCCCATCGAGCAGGCCGCGCAGGACGTGCGCGATCGCGTGAGCCGCGTGCGCGGAAAATTGCCCGACACCATCAAGGAGCCCATCGTCGCCAAGCAGGACGCCGACGCGCAGCCGGTGATGTGGATTGGAGTCAACAGCGACCTTTACTCGCCACTCGAACTCACCACGCTCGCGGAGCGCCAGATCAAGAACCGGCTCCAGACCATCTCTGGCGTTTCCTCCATCCTCATCGGCGGCGAGAAACGTTTCGCGATGCGGCTGTGGCTCGACTCGGAAAAAATGGCCGCGCATCAGGTCACGGTGCTGGATGTGGAGAAGGCGTTGAAGCAGCAGAACGTCGAGCTGCCCAGCGGACGCGTGGAAAATCTCAACCGCGAGATGACCATCCAGACGCGCGGTGAACTCAAGACGGCTGACGAGTTCAACAAGCTGGTCATCAAGAACGACGGCGTGAAAATCACCCGGCTCCGCGACCTCGGCGAGGCGCGCGTGGGTGTCGAGGACGAGCGCACCGTGGCGCGCAACAACGGGCGCCCGTGCGTTTTCCTCGGCGTCGTCAAGCAATCGAAGGCGAACACCGTCGAGGTCGCCAACGGCGTCAAGGCCGAGGTCGGGCGGCTCCGCCCCACCCTGCCCTCCGGCATCGAGCTGGCCTACAACTACGACGAGTCGGTCTATGTGCAGAAGGCCATCTCAGAGGTCTGGACCACGCTCGGCGTAGCGTTCCTGCTCGTGGTCATCGTGATTTATCTTTTCCTCGGCGATGTCCGCTCGACGCTCATCCCGGTCATCGCGATTCCAGTGTCGCTCGTCGCCACGTTCGCGCTGCTCTATTTCCTCGGCTACTCGGTCAACATCCTCACGATGCTCGCGATGGTGCTCGCCATCGGCGTGGTGGTGGACGACGCCATCGTGGTGCTGGAAAATATTTTCCGCCACATCGAGCAGGGCATGAAGCCGATGCAGGCGGCGTTCAAGGCGATGGATGAAATTTCGTTCGCGATCATCGCCATCACCATCGCACTCGTGGCGGTGTTTCTGCCGCTGGCGTTTCAAACGAGCACGACCGGCCGGCTGTTCATCGAGTTCGCGGTGGCGGTCGCCGGCTCCGTGGCCATCTCCGCGTTCGTCGCGCTCTCGCTCTCGCCCTCGATGGCGGCGCGGATTTTGAAACCATTCAAGCACACGGCGGGCAATGGTGAAACTGGCGGTCACGGGGGAATTCACCGGCTGCCGGTTTTTCTCCGCTGGTTTGAGGTGATGCTGCACGCATTCAACCGCGCCTATGAAAAGCTTCTCCGCTGGTCGCTCGCGCACCGGCCCAGCATCGTGGTCGTCGGCCTTGTCAGCCTTGCCCTCGGCGTGCTCGCGTTCAAGAATCTGGATCAGGAATTTCTTCCCGAGGAGGACAAGGGCCGGCTGCTCTGCTTTGTCTTCGCGCCCGAAGGTTCCACGAGCGAATACACCGTGGGCCAGGTGAAGAAGATGGAGAACATCCTCAAGGAAGTGCCGGAGTTGCAGGCGTTCGGCTCGGTCGTGGCGTTCGCGCTCGCGGGGCCAGGACAGGCAAACAGCGGCATCGTCTTCGTTCGTTTCAAGGACCGCGCGGAGCGCAAACGCAGCGTGCAGGACATCGTCAATGGTCCAAGCGGCCTGCGGCTGCGGTTCCTCAACGAAGTCCCCGGCGCGATTGCCGTGCCGAACATTCCCAAGGCCATCGGCCGCGGCTTCGGCGCGCCGTTCCAAGTTGTGATTCAGGGGCAGGACCTCGACTCGCTCAACAGCTACGTCATCGAGTTGCAGAACAAACTCCGCAAGACCGACTACCTCATCAACGTCCGCAGCAGCTTCGAGCTGACCAAGCCCGAGCTGCGGCTGGAGATTGACCGCAACCGCGCCGCGTCGCTCGGCGTGAGCATCGAGGACATCTCGCGCACGATGCAGATTCTTTTCGGCGGCCTCGACCTCAGCCGCATCAAGCTCGATGGAAAGGAATACGAAGTCATCGCGCAGCTCGAACGCGCGTCGCGCCTCACGCCGCAAAGCCTCGACGCGCTCTACGTCCGCAACAAGGATGGCAAGCTCATCCAGCTCTCCAGCCTCGTCACGCGCGAGACCGGCACCGCGCCCAACGCGATCGAGCATTGGAACCGCCTGCGCAGCGCGACCATCTCCGCCTCGCTCAACGGCGTCCCGCTCGGCACCGCCATCAACCGCGTCGAGGATTTGCTCAAGGACGACCTGCCGCCCGGTTTCCTGCACGACTGGGCCGGCGAGTCGCACGAGTTCAAGGACTCCGGCAGCGAGTTGCTCTTCGTGCTGCTCATCGCGCTCGTGGTGGTTTACATGGTGCTCGCGGCGCAATTCGAGAGCCTCGTCCATCCCATCACCATCATGCTCTCCGTGCCGCTGGCGCTGATCGGCGCGTTCGGCCTGCTGTGGCTGATTGATTTTCTCGGCAAGGCCGGGGTCATCACGCCCGTGCCGGCGATGAACTTGAACCTCTTCAGTAAAATCGGCCTCGTGCTGCTCATCGGGCTCGTGACGAAAAATTCCATCCTGCTCGTGGAATTCGCCAACCAGCAGCGCGCGAAGGGCGCGAGCGCGAAGGACGCTATGCTCGAAGCCGGCACCGTGCGCCTGCGGCCGATCCTGATGACGGCGTTCTCGACCATCGCGGGCATCCTGCCCATCGCCATCGGCTTCGGCGCGGGCGCGGAGAGCCGGCGGCCGATGGGCATCGCCGTCGTGGGCGGAATGTTGACGAGCACGTTCCTCACGCTCGTGGTCATCCCGGTGGTCTATACGCTCTTCAGCGACCTGGCGGATTTCTTCACGCGGAAAAAAATCGCGGAACCGGCGGCGGAGGTCGCGCCTGCGAAGTGACGCCGCGATTAGCGGTTTCCAACCCCACGGAAAGCTGCTACCGCTTCCACCGCTTCGAGCCGGTGTGGCGAAATGGCAGACGCACGGGACTTAAAATCCCGGGACTGTAAAAAGTCGTGTGGGTTCAAGTCCCGCCACCGGCACCAAACTGGAACGGCAAAACTTCCGCCGCGCCCGCTCAGAATTTCTTGGTGCGATAGAACGCGGCCGGGCCGCTTGGCGTCGGCACGGTGAATTGCAACACGGTTCCCGTCGCCGTGTTCGTCGCCACGGGTGCCCAAGTGCGCAGGTCGAGCGAGCGTTCGAGGATGAAGATGTCGCCGGGCACCGACGCGAGCGTGATCGCGAACGTGCCGTTGCCGACCAGGCCCGCGCCGAGTTTCGGACCCACGCCGGGATTCACCGTGAGACTCCCGGGCGCCGAATCAGTGGCCGCGCCGAGGTTGTCAGTCGCGCGCGCCTTGAGCGTGTAGGTGCCGGCGGCGACGTTCGTCCACGTGAAGCTGAACGGCGCGGTCGTGTCGGTGCCGAGCAGCGTGGTGCCGTTGAAGAACTCGACCTTCGCCACGGTTCCGTCCGCGTCGCTCGCGGAGGCGTTGAGGGTGATGGTGGCCGGCGCGGTGAAGCCCACGGCGCCGGACGGCAGGAACAGCGAGATGGTCGGCGGCTGGTTCACGATGATCGTGATCGGCGACGAGGTGGCCGACGCGCCCGTCGAATCAATCGTCTTCGCCGTCACCGAGTAGGTTCCGGAAGCCACGCTGCTCCACGCGAAGCTGTAAGGCGCGGTTGTGTCGCTGCCCAGGAGCGTGGCGCCGTTGTAGAACTCGACGCGCGAAACCGTCGCGGGCGAAACCGCCGTCGCGTTGGCGGTGAGCGTCACGGTGGACTTGGGCGCGAACGAGGCGTTGTTCGCGGGACTCGTGAGCGTGGCGGACGGGCCGGCGGAATACGTCACCCGCGCGCCGGCCCACACGCCCTGGTTGCCGCTGCCGCCGGCGGAGGCGACCAGCTTGAGAAACTTCTTGCCGCTCACGTTCACGTTGATGTTCCGCGCGAGGTCGTTGGGACTCATCGTGCCCGAGGTGTCGTAGAGGAGCTGGTCATCGGCAAAAACCTGGAAGCGCACGCCGCCGCCCTGCGTCGCGCCGATGTCCGAGATGAACGACGCGCACTTGCCGTCGAGGTTGTAGATGATCGTCGAGGGCGCGGTGATGCCGAGGCCCTTCGCGTAGTTCACGCCCTTGAGGTTGATCGTCGCGCCTTGCAGGAAGGTGCCGGCGGCGCTCAGGTCGCGCTGGGGCGGATCAATGTCGCCGATGCTCGAGCTGACCCACGGCAGGTCGCTGAGATACGCGTCCGCCACGGGCGCGACCGGAAGCGGCGAGGCGTTGCGCACGAAGGTCGTGACGCTGCGCGGTCCGAGAGCGGCGGTGAAATTTCCGCCCGCGACCGCGAGCGGCGCCTGCGGTTCGAGGTCCTGCGTCTTGGACGTGACGTAGGGCGTGACGGCCGCGATGCCCGGAGCGCCGCTGAGACTCATGGAAATGTTCTGCGTCGAGTCCGTGTCGTTGATCGCGACGATCGAGAGCTGGCCGCCGACCGGATCCTTGAAGGCGGAAATGAGCACGTCGGTCGGCACGTTGGCGTTGACGCCAAGGCGGACATGGCCGGGCCGGATGAAGCGCGCGTATTGGCCGATGGCCGGGAGCCGGCGGCCGTAACGGAACGTGCGGCGGTTGGCCGAATACCACGGCGCATCGTAAGTCAGGTAAACGAGCGAGCCGGCCGTGCCATCAATCGCCGGTTCGCAGAGATACCACCAGAACCACGCCTGCGTTTCCGCAACGGTGAGATGGTTGTGGATGTTCCGGGCCCACATCAGCGCGTTGGCCATCGAGTTGTTGACCGGCGCGCTGATCTCGCTGGTCTCGGTCTGCCAGAGGCGCTTGCCCGCGGCCTTCACCGAAGGGCGCGCACCATAGGACATGTCGTAGCCGTGGTTGGCGATGACCTGCACGGCCGAGGCGGCGCCGGGATCGGCGAGAATCTGGTCGGCGCGATCCATCGAACTCCAGTGCGCGTTCTCCGGCGCCACGACCCAGTTCGTCACACCATCGCGGCGGAACGTCGGCCCGAGATAATTTTTCACGAAGTCCACCATCTGCGGCGCAGTCCACGTGCAGCCCTGATACCACGCCGGGAAATCGGGCTCGTTCTGGATGGAGATGGCGGTGACATCAATGCCGAAGCGCGACTTGTATTCGCGGCAGTAGCGCGAAAGGTAATCGGCGTAGGCCTGATACTTGTCGGGGCGGAGATACGCGTTGCCGCCGCTGCCGACGTAACTGTTGTTCGCCTTCATCCACGGCGGCGCGCTCCAGACGGAGGCGAGGTAGCGGCTCGCGCCCCAGCGCTTGGATTCCTGCATGAACCACACCTGGCTCTCGTCGCCCTCCCAATTCCAGTTGCCCTCGGTCGGCTCGATGGAGTTGATCTTCGGCTGCAACGTCCCGGCGTCCGTCGAGCCGAAGTTGTGCGCGTCGTGATCGTCGGCGGTCGGCTCGACGCGGACCATCGAGAGGCCGATGCCGTTGGTCACGGAGAAGAGCAACTCCATGATTTGCGAGCGCGCGGGCTCGTTGAAATTCTTGATCCACATCGCCGAGCCGGGCGTCGCGCCGCCGAAGCCGTCAATCTCCTGCTTCACGTCGTTCCAGTTCACCGTCGCCGAGCCGGCGGGGACGACGGGCGAGTTGACGGTGACGCTGACGGCGGCGGAGGTCGTGATCGCGCCAAGATTGTCCGTCGCCTTCGCGGTGAAAGCGTAAGTGCCGGCGGTCAGGCCGCTCACGGTGAAGGAGTAAGGCGCGGCCGTGGACTGTCCGATCTTCGTGCCGTTCTGAAAAAATTCCACGAGCGCCACGGTGCCGCCGAGATCGGCGGCCGTCGCGTTGAGCGTCAAGCTCGCGGGTGCGTTGCCGAGGTTCGCGCCGTTGACGGGGCTGGTGAGGCTGACGGTCGGGGCCGCGTTCGTCGCGTTGACGATAGTGACCGTGGCGCCGGCGGACATCGTGGTCGCGCCGAGGTTGTCGGTCACTTTCGCAGTGAACGTGTAGCCACCGGCGTCGAGACTGGTGTTGACGGTGAATGGCGACGTGGTGCTCTGGCCGAGCTTGTAGCCGTTCTGAAAAAGTTCGATCAGCGCCACCGTGCCGTCGGCATCCGCCGCACTCGCGGTGATGGTGACACTGCCGGGCGCGATGAGGGTCGTGCCGTCGAGGGGACTGGAGAGGTTGACGGTTGGAGCCGCGTTTCCCGCGACGCCCGTGACGTTGACCGCGACTTGCGCGGAGCTCGTGGCGGAGCCAGCGTTGTCCGTGGCGCGCGCCGTGAGCGTGTAGCTGCCGGCGGCCACGCCCGTCCAGATGAACGTGTAAGGTGCCGTCGTCGCCGTGCCGAGCAGCGTGGTGCCGTTGAAAAACTCGACCTTCGCGATGCTGCCATCCGCGTCACTCGCGGTCGCAGTGAGCGTGAGGTTTGCGGGCACCGTGAAGCTGGCACCGTTCGCCGGAGCCGTGAGCGAGCAGGTGGGTGACTGGTTGGCCGCACCGCCGAACGCGACGTTGATTTCCTGAATCTGGTCCAGACCGTCCACGCGCCAGCGATGCACGCCGGCGTGGACACTCTCGTCGTTGTGCCAGAGATAGACCTTGCCGTTGGCGGTGACGAGCGTGGGCGCGAAAGCGTTGCCCGCGGCACCGGCGATCGCGTTGTCGCGGTTGGGCATCGGGTAGTTGGCCTTGCCGAACTGGCCGATGAAGAGACCATTTTCCAAAAAGTGCATCCACTGGTTGGCCTGGCCGTTGTTCCAGTATTCGCCGTGATAGCCGTAGATGACTTGCCGCCCCACGGTCATCACGCGATTGCCGCCGTATTGGAGATAGGGATCGGAGTCGTCGTAGGTGCCGTCGCCCTTCACGATCTCGCCTTCCTGATACCAGCACGGGCGATGCGCCACCGGATACAGCACCGGGTCC
>JACQFS010000254.1 GCA_016199935.1 Verrucomicrobiota bacterium | reverse complement strand
GCTGGGCCAGCTCCCAGATGTTGACGTTCGGATTGAGCCGCGTGCCCATGCCCTCAGCCATCAGCATGGTTTTCTGAAGCAGCAGAAGCTGCGGCTGCACCGTCATCTCGAACTGCTCGGTGACGCGCAGCAGATGCGCGAGCAACGCGGGCTTGAGATGCTTGGACACCTCGTAGATGAGCTGCGTGACCGTCTCGGCGGGATTCGCGCGGCGGCCAATCTGGATGATCTTGGGCGCGTGCTGAAACTCGCGCGTGAGCGTTTCGATTTCCTTCGAGAGCGTGGCGGAAAACATGAGCGTCTGCCGTTTCTGCGGGAGCTGCCGCACGATCTGCCGGATGGACGGAATGAAACCCATGTCGAGCATCCGGTCCGCTTCGTCGAGCACGAGGAATTGCAGGCCGGAGAAATCGCCGTTGCGCCGGCCCACCAGGTCGAGCAACCGGCCGGGGCACGCGATGATCACGTCCGTGCCCGCGCGCAACGCGCGGATCTGCGGGTTCTCGCCCACGCCGCCGAAGACCGTCGCCATCGTGAGCGGCAGATGTTTCGCGTAGGCGCGCACATTCTCCTCGATCTGCACGGCAAGCTCGCGCGTGGGCGCGAGCACGAGCACGCGCGTGCAACGCCGGCCGTGCGGCAGCACCGTCGCGAGCTTGGTGAGGATGGGCAGCGTGAACGCCGCGGTCTTGCCGGTGCCCGTCTGCGCGATGCCGATCAGGTCTTGTCCGGCGAGGATGGGCGGGATGGCGGCGGTCTGGATCGGAGTGGGCTCGGTGTAGCCCGCTTCCTGGACCGCTCTCAATATTCTGGGCTCGAGGCCAAGTGCGCGAAATGACATGGGGACCGAGTGTGCCTGAGGCGCGGGCAATAGCACACCATTTACTTTCGGTTCTTTGGTTGGCTCGGTCCAGAGCCTGCCCGGCCCGAAACCAACTCGCTCGCCGCCGAACGACAACTTCAGTAGTCTTTGGCCCGTTGAAGATGGCCATCGCCAATCACTACGCCACGCTCGGCCTCGACCGGCGTTGCACCGACGCGCAAATCCGCGACGCGTATCGGCTGCTCGCCAAACGGCATCATCCCGACGTGAACCACGGCGCGCGTGAAGCGGTGGCGCAGACGCAGTTGTTGAACGCCGCTTACGAAGTGCTGGGCGATCCCGAGCGCCGCCGTGACCATGATCGCGAACTGGACGCGAAGCCAAAGCCCGCGGCTCGCGCGGCGAAGGGAATGTTGAACCTCACGCAGGGCGTTCATCTGCGGATCGAAGAATTTGTGCGCGGCACCACGCTCGAAGTGCGCGTGAATGATCCGTCCAACGCGGACGCGCCCGAGATTTATCCGCTCACGATCCCGGCCGAGACTGCACCGGGTGCGCGCTTCCGCGTGCCGCGCGCGGGCGGCGGCGTGGTGATCGTGCGCGTGAAGGCGCGGCCGGATTTTCGCTTCAAGGTGCGCGGCTCGGATTTACGCTGCGACCTGCGCATTCGCGCCCAACGCGCGGCGCAAGGCGGCACGGAGTCCGTGCGCGGCGTAGCGGGGAATTACCTTCACGTGCCGATTCCGCCCCGCGTCGCGCGTGGCGAGATCGTGCGGATCGCCGGCGAGGGTCTGCCCAAGCCGCGCGGCGGACGCGGCGATCTGCTCGTGCGGATTCTCTACTGCCCCGAGGTCCGCATCACGCGCGCGTCCGGCCGGTGATTGGGGCGGCGAAACCGGATCGCCAAGGCCGCCGCCGTCACGGCGTTTGAACGGGTGGGGCGGGCGCGGCGACTTCCGCTGGTGCGGGCGCCCGCTCGGCTTCGAGTTTGCGGCGGCGCTTCTCTTCCTTCTTGGCTTTCTTGTCCATTTCCTTCCGACGCTTCTCGAACTGATAATTTTTTTGCATCTCGTGGGGAACCCTCGCAGTCCGCCGCCCGGGACGCGAGCGGCGAATTCCACTCATTCTCTCCGGCTCCACCGGTTTCGTGACCGGCCAGCCGTTGGGAAAAGTGCGCGGTTGAGTCCGGGTGTGGAGCACGACTAGTGTTTCCCCTTCATGAGCAAACCCGCCTGCCCGATGTGCGAAATGACCGAGATACTGGACCATCCCGACCGCTGGGAGTGCGTGACGTGCGGTCACGAGTGGCCGCGCGAGCCGGAGCCGGAGGCCGCACCCGCCGCGCGCGTCGTCAAGGACGCCCACGGCCACGTGCTCGCGGACGGTGACTGCGTGGTGCTCATCAAGGATTTGAAACTGGGCGGCGGCAACCAGGTGCTCAAAGGCGGAACGAAATCCAAACCCATCCGCCTTGTGGACGGCGATCACGAGATTGACTGCAAGATGGAAGGCATGGCCATCGGCCTGAAGGCGTGCTTCGTGAAGAAGGCGTGATCCAGTTCCTGAGCAGCGCCGCACGTGAGCCAGCGGCTCAGCGAGCAGCTTTGCTGAAGACGACGGGCTGTGCATTCCCAACGCCCGGCGGAAATTCAGCCGTGACGGGAGCGCCGACCGTCTTCTTCGGGTTTTGTGGGTCGCGGAAGTCGAGGATCACGCTCTCACTTCCCTTGCGGATATAAATGAGTCCGCTGCCCCACTCGGAGCGGATGAAGGGGGAGTCGTAGCCGCGCGCGGGCGCGAGATTGACGGTCTTGCCGTTCACCTCGCCGAGCCGCGCCGGGCCGTAGAAGGTGATGGTTTCAAAACGCAGGACGCCATCCGCGAAGTGAACGGGCCGGGCCTTCACGGCCGTTTTGAACGCGTCAAAATTCCCATCGTAATCAGAGGCTTGATTGGCGATGAGGATCACCGGCGCAATCTCCGCGTTCAGCGTGATGAACGACTTGTTGTCCTTCGTCACGTCAGCGGCGTGCTTCCACGCGGGCGTCCACGCGTAACTGCCGGCCACCACTTTGACCGCGGCGAAGGCGCCGCCATCTCGCGCGAATATCCAGCCGCCGTCTGCTTGCACCGCATCGAGCGTCGGGCTGAAATAAATCCGGAGGTAGGCCGGATTCGCCGAGGCGGAATTCGGCGGAACCGGAGCCCACTTCTGCGTGACCAGGATGTTGCGATCCTGAACGCTGAAGAATGGATTGAAGCCGTGCCAGTCCTTTGCTTTTGCCGGCACGACCTCGAAGCCGATTCGCGCCAACGGATCGCCATCAAAGACGACGCCTTGCCAGCGATTGCCCATGCTCGTGTCGTCAAGCCACGACGGATCGAGTCCCGCCGAGCCGATGACGTAATTCGGTGTGGCGAATCCGCAACGCAAAACGCTCCGCTCCGGATCGAGCGTCCGCCACAGCACTCCGTCCGGGTCACCCGAACGCTTGCCTTTTCCCTCCGCCACCGGTCCCGGCCAGCGCGTGGCGAATGAGTGGGTGCCGCGTCCGCGCGTGTCTTTTGCCAGGCTCACAACGGCCGGCGGCGGGTAATAGCTGCTCGTCGTGAGCGTATTTTCCCCCAACGGCGTGAAGGTGCGGCCGGGCGAATTGAAGAGCGTGTTGTAGCTGCGGTCATTGGCCATGCCGCCGTCGTATTCGTGCCCCACCTTCACGCGGCTCTTCGGTCCGCCGCGCGTCGTGAGCAGGGTTTCCTCGGCCATGACGGCGTAGGCGAGATCGAGATACATGTCGGCTTTTCGGCGCAGGATTTCGTCTTCCGCGAAATCGCGCACGTTGAACAGCGCGTTGAGGCTGTCGCCCTGATAGCTCGGCGAACCGGCCTCGACGAACTGGCCGCGCTTCGCCCGTTCATCGAACCACTTCAGCCAGTAGGCGCGCCGGGCCTCATACTGCTGCGCGGGCGTCGAGCCATCGTCGTATTTCTGGCCGGCATACGCGGGAATCTTGCGGAGGAATTGCGCCGCCAGCAGGTCGCACGTCTTGCTCGCGAGGTGATGGTTCTCGGAACCTTCCATGTCCCGGACGCCGCGCTTCGCTTCGGCCAGCTTGCTGTTCGCCTTGGCGACCTTCCACATTCCCTTCTCGAAGTTGTCCATCGCGGCGGGCGACAGCGGCCCTTTCAG
Organism: Verrucomicrobiota bacterium; assembly: GCA_016199935.1. Classification (GTDB taxonomy): domain Bacteria; phylum Verrucomicrobiota; class Verrucomicrobiia; order Limisphaerales; family JACQFS01; genus JACQFS01. The sequence goes on along the minus strand of JACQFS010000254.1, from coordinate 17,374 downwards.
CGGGCCGGTGCGATGATTCATGAGCGCATAGAGGCGCATGTAGCTGACGGTAAAAAGGCTGAACCCGAACTTGGGATTGGCGGTCCACTCGAACTTGTCTGACTCGAAGAACCGATTGATCTCGTCCACCCGCTGACCCAGCAACAGGGAAGGCTGACCGTAACGCACCCAGCCGATGGATTCCGCGCTCGTGCTGGCTTTGGATTGGAGCCGGCTCATCCGGCCGGTTCCCGCGACCATGCAATCGTGCAAACGCTCAAGATAATCGGGCGGCAGAGTCCGCATGTGGTCCGGCGGCCACGCGACGGGCGCGCCGTAGGCCGGGGCCACGAGCAGCAGGATTCCAACGAGGAGGAGATTCAGGTGACGGCGCGGCATGGCTCACCGCGAGTTATCGGCCTTCAGCCGCCGTTCGTCGAGATCGATGAATTCGAACATGGTCTGCACCGTGCCGGGCGGAAGTGTTGCCAACGCGCGCTACGCATCGTAAGACAGGGCCACGCATCGATGCACACATTCATGAAAACCCATTGCCGTCTCGTCAGCCTCGCCATCCTCTGGATGGCCGTTGCTTCCAGCCTCACGCTTCAGGCGGCCGGCCCGGAATACCGTTCGGAATTGTTCAAGAGCACCAAGCTGATTTACGAGGACACCTTTGACGGATCCTCGTCCATCAACACCAGCTTCTGGGAAGTCCGTCAAAGCAGCACCTGGGCGATCAAGGACGGCGTGCTGACGGGCAGTCCGTCCTCCAAGGAGTTTCAGGCGAAGAAGAAAGCAAGCGACGATCCGTCTCATGCCGGATTGAAGCCGGTGATCTGGCTCAAGCAGGTGCCGGAAAATTTTGTCTGCACCATGCGCGTGCGCTACGACGCCAAGGCTTACCAGAAAGGTTTTCCGCTCCTCGACCTCGGTCACCACACCCACACGATCACCTTCAGCGAGAAGGCGACCACGCTGACCATCAAGAAAAATGTCGAGACGCTCGCGGTGCCGCAGCCGCTCTTTTCGCTCAACCAATGGCACGACGTCGCCATCGAATTGAAGAAGGGCACGATCCTCCTCACGATTGACGGGAAGAAGCATCTCTTCCAAAGCGCGAACATCGACATCACCGGGCAGCACCAGATTGATTTCAAGGCCGTGGATTTTGGGACGTGTCAGATCGACCACGTCAAGCTGTGGGAAGGGCAGTGACCGCCGGAACCATCGACCGGCTTATTTGCTCGGCGTGATCTCGCACGCCGCGCGTTTGTCCACGTCGGCCAGCGTGGCTTTTCCCGCCGCCAGCAAATCCTCGCGCACCCGGGCGACCACGATCGCTGCGCCGTGATGCGGCGCGCCCGGCCGTTTGTCGGACCATCGGTAAACGCAGTAAACATATCCCGCGCGGTCAAAGGCCAGTCGCGGATATTGCGCGGCCACCGATCGCTTTCCATCGTCCGGCTCGAGGTTGAGCGAGCGGCGGAAGCTGCCGGGCGCGCCCTCCTCCTCGCTCATCGCCAGCGTGAGATTCGTCCGGTAGCGGGGCCCGTCGGTCGAACAGTTCACTGCGCCGATGATGCGCCCCGAATACGGCGACCGCGCGAACGCACTCCGGGACTCGGACGATGGGAAGTCGTTCCACTTTTCCTCCGTGCCCCAAACTCGACCGCCCGTTTCCGAAAGCGTGGTGTAAACACCGTTGGTTGTCCGGCGATAAGCGCGGTAACGGTCGCCGGAAACAACATGCATCGAGCCTTCAAAGAAACTCGTGAGTGACTTGGGGCCGGGCCACGGGATGTCGCTGAGGCGCACCGCGCGGAGGGCATCCCGTTCCGGCGTCGCGGAAAAATCGAGCCGGCAGAATCGCCGGGCCACACTCCATTCATCGATGACGGCGTGAGGTTCGCCCTTCACCTCAAACGGCTGGGACAACACCCCGTATTCCAGCCAATGCTGCCGGCCCAATTGAAACACGCCGTTGGTCGCCGCCGGATTCGCGATGAGAAAAGCGTAGGTGGAGCGTTTGCGATCGCGACCGGGACCGGAGGTGATGTAGCTGCCCAGAAGTCGTCCGTCCGGCAGCAAGGCGACCTCGGGATCGGAGGCCGTTTCTCCGCCCAAGGCTATCACCGGCTCCGCGTAGAGCACCGGCGTCCACACCGGCTTCGCCGTGCCGAAGGGATCGTCGCTGTAGGCGTAAACGGTGTGCGCAATTGACCCGCCGCCGATGGCCCCGCCGCCCGGTTTGTTGTTCTGCTGATACCACGACAGCCATAACCGGACGCGACCGTCCGGCAAGGGCACCGCCGCGATTCCCGGTGCCTGAAAGTTGTAGGCAATCCGGTGCGCCTCGTGATCGACCGAATACCGGCTCGCCGCCTCGGCATTCGCCGGTCGCTGAACCACGCCCATTGAGTTCCATCTCTCCACCACCTCGGGCAACACGCGCGGGCCGGAGCCACCCGTCTCCGCCGTGGATGGGCCGGTGCCGATCCACAAGGCAACGAGTGCCAAAGCCAGAACGCGAAGGGGAAAATCGGGATTCATGTCAGCTTTCATGGCGCGCTCACTTCGGGTCGAGTTTCTACCGGCCTTCGTCCACACCGCGCCTCCAAAACTTTGCAGTGGTCGGATCACCGTCCGGCTCAGAGACGGGCGGTCATCTCTTTCATCTGCTTCGTCGCGATGCCGATTGGACGATCCAGCGGAACGCCGGCGCACGCGAGCAGCGTGGTGAGCAGGTCGCCCTGGTTTCCACTGGTGTTTGCCAGGAATCGTCCCGTGTTGATGGACCCGCCGCCCCGTCCGGCAACGATGAACGGCAGGTTTTCCCGCGCGTGCTTGTTCCCGTCCTCGAGGCCGGAGCCCCACATCATGATGCAGTTGTCGAGCAGGGTGCCGTCGCCTTCGCGCAGGCTGGCCATCTTTTTCACCATGTAGGCGAACTGCGCGATGTTGAAGGCGGTGATCGCGGCGACTTTTCCGACCTGCTCGGGCCGGTTGTTGTGATGGGTTTGGGAGTGATGCTCGTCCTTGAATCCGAGTTCCGGATAGGAAACTCCGTTCGGCGTGGAGCCGATGTAGGTGCTGACGCGGGTCGTGTCGGTCTGGAACGCGAGCACGTTGAGGTCGCACATCACCTGCATGTATTCGCTGCGCTTGTCGCCCACGGGAATCTTGATCTCGATGGGCGGCGAGTCGGAAGCCTTGCGTTTGCTCACGCTGACGCCGGCTTTCTCCAGAGCCGCTTCTTTCTGGCGATACTCGATGGCGGCAATGCGGCGTTCCACCGAGCGCACGCGGTCGAGGTATTCGTCGAGTTTGTGCTGGTCGTCCTGGGGCAACTTGCGCCGCAGGTCCCTGGCGCCGCCGATGACCAAATCCAACATCTTTCGATCCAGCGGGTCCGCCTGGGTGGTGCGGCCGGCCGGGTCGGATTTGCCGAAGAGCCGGTTGAGCACGCTGCGGGGATTGATCTCGGCGGGGACGGCCTGGGTTGGCGAGCGAAAGCTGCAGTGCGAGTAATAGCCTTCGTGCAGACCTTCCTGATGTTCGATGTGCGTCTGCGGCATCGTGGCCAGTTCCAAGGACGGCAACGACGTGAAACCACCCACGTAGTTGGCGGCGATCTGATCCGCGGAAATCGCGATGTTGATTTTGCTGCGCTTGTTCGCATCCGGCAGCGAGGCCGTGAGCCAGGTCGAGAGTTCGAGCGCATGAGGCGCGCCATTGAACGGAGCGATCGGAACTCCCGAGATGCCCTTCATCAGCAGGCACTGGCTGAGCACGGGCCGCAGCGATTCCAAAGCCGGCGGCGGCGCGGACAGGAAACTCTCCGGAGTCGCGGGCCAGAACTGATCCATGATGACCCCGTGGGGCATATACATGAAGCCGAGGCGCACCGGCGGTTTGACCGCCTTTCCCTTGCCGGGTTTGGCCCAGCCCATGGTTTCCAAAAGCGGCAGCGCGAGTGAGGCTCCGATCCCTTTCAGGCACGTGCGGCGATTGATGAGCTGGCTTCGTGTCATGGCGTGCGGAGCATGGATTCAATGAAGGGAATGGGCAAGCGGGGAACTCGCGGAAGCCTGAGTTTTCAAACGAGTGCGTTCTTGAATACAGGTGCCGCTTCGGCAACCGCGCGCGGATGCGCTCGGCGTAATCGAAAGCTTGCTTGGCCGACGTTGAGGGCATGACGGTCCGCGCGAAGGAAACGCTTCACGGGCCGAGCAGCACCCGGAAGAAGCGCGCCGCATAGTCTCCCGCGCTGAGGTTCGTCCAGTTGAAGGGCAAGACGCCGGGGGTGTTGGTATCGAGCGATCCCCAATCCGTGAGATTGGTCGAAGCCTGGATGATGTAGTCCGGGCCGGCGATGCCGGAAACCTGGAACGAGAAAACTCCGTTGCTGTAGTTCACCATCGTATTGCCCGGCACGGTGGCGGCCGAAACGAACACCGAGAAACTCGACGTCGCGCTCATGGAAGGTGATCCGCTGTCCGTGACACTCACGGAGAACTGGTTGGTGGAATCCGCCTGCGAAATAAGCGGGCGCCACGCGAGCACGCCGCTGTTGGTGTTCAGCGTGGCATTCGTCGGCGCGGTGAGGAGCGCAAAGGTCAGCGTTTGCGCGGGCGTGTCGGAATCCGTCGCGGTGTTGGTGATGAGGAGCGAATAGCCGGGGTTGATGGTGCGGTTGGAAATGGCCGTCAGGTTCGGCGCGGTGTTGGCCGCGTTCACCGTGAGCGTGGCGTTGGTGCTGGTCACAGCCCCCACGACGTTCAGGACATAAACGGAGTAAGTTGCCGCGTTGCTCGCAGCCACTGACGGAATCGTGTAGGTCGCATTGGTTTCGCCAGCGATGGCCGCCGAGTCTTTATACCACTGATAGACGAACGGCGAAGTGCCGCCCACGCCGACGGTGAAGGTGGTGCCGCCGCCCGCCGTCACCGTGCGGTTGGTCGGCTGGGTGCTGATGGTCGGGACCACGTTCGTCGTGAGGATGCCGAAGGAACTGCCGTAGTCGGACATCTTGTCGCGCCAGATGGCGTGGTAGTGGATGCCGGAAAACACGATGCCGTTCTGGCAGATGAATTCAATCCACACGCGCGGCCCGTCAATGCGCACGTAGCTCCCTTGCGTGCCCAGCGCGGCATCGCTGCCGGAATAGCCGACATAGGTCTGCGACATCGCCAGGTCGCTTTCATAAATCGGCTGCAACACGGAATAAACGGCCGGAGAGGTGTTCGTCAGCCAAGACTCGATGACGGCTTTGACGAGCGCCTGCTGCGCGCCGGACAAATTGGTGTAGCTCTGGCCGCGGCCGGTGGTCGGATAGGTTTGCGGATAATTGTCGTGGTTGCCCGAGCCGTTCGCGCCAAACACGATGTCGCTGAAGGTGCCGGTCAACAGCGCGTTGGTGGCAAGCGTCTGGCGGAGGTTATAGGCGGCCAGCCGTTTGTTTTCGAGCGGCGCGTGGACCACGCTGTTGTTCGTCCAGACTTTCGGCTCGACGCCGAGGAAGAAGGGCGTGGCCGAAATGTTCGTCGTGTTGAACGAGATGTTGTAAGCGATGTGATGCCCGCCCAGTTGCAGCATCCACGGCAAGTTGGTCGAAGGCGTGCCGACGAACGCGATGTAGTAAAAATTGGTCCCGTAACTGGAGGATTGGACGGTGGCGAGCACGCCGTCAGCCTGGCGGATTTCGTCGAACAACGTCGCGCCGTTGGTGCCAACCGCGTTGGTGCAGAGGTTGAGCGCGGCGGTGATTTGCGCGGCGGTCAGCGTGGAGAATTGCAACCCGTTCCGCGTCGCCAGGCTCAAGGGAAGATTCGACCAATTCCTCGCGTTGGTGAGCTGGAGGGAATAGACCGCCGCGTTGGATTGCGCGGCGGACAGCGTCGCGAAAAACGCCTGGGCGGCGCTCACGACGGCCGTGACGTTGGTTGGCGTTTGGGCAAAACCCATCTCGGCGGAAAATACCGTGAGGCCCACGGCGAGAAGGAAACAAAGCGGGTGCCTGCGTGAAGGTCGAGGTGAGGTGTTCATGGTGCGGGGTGGTTTTGGGTTCGGAGCGGAAACGACGCCGACGTGGTTTGGGGCGGTGCGGCTTGGCGCCGGATTCTGGCGACGACCATCCATTGCCAGCCGACCGCGGCGAGCGTGAGCGCGGCGAGCGCGGCGCTGACCCACGGGAAACGCCCGGCCTTCGCCTTCAACACGGAGCCGAATCCCCGCCACCAACTGCCGTGCGTGCGGTCAATTTCCACCTGCATGATGGTGAACTGAATCATCCCCGCCGGCTCCGGCCGGTCGGGGAAGACGGCGGTGTTCCAATCGCGGCGCACGGAAATGAACGCGGCGTGGTTCATCACCTCGTGCGTGATGACGGAGTAATCGAAGGTGAACTTGCGCAGCGGCGCGCCCGGCGGCGGACGCATCCAGACGCGCGCCACCAGATCGAAAGGCTGCTCCTTGAATTGCAACTCCAGCCTGCGGATCTCCACGCTCCAGCGGCGTCCGTCGGGCGCGACCGGATTCAGGTGCGCCAGCAGATACTCCTTCAGCGCCGGCCCGTGCTGCGCCAGGATTTGCGTCCGGCTTCCGACCAGTTCCTGTTTGAAACCCAGCTCCAACTCGACCAGCGGCAGAATCAGCTCCGCCGCCACGCCGTCGCGTTGGAAATCCAGCATCACCGCCGAGTTGGGCGAGTTGTGCGCGAGCAGTGAAGTGCCGGACACCACGACCAGCAGAACGCCCAGCCAAAATTTCCGGCCAAACGGTTTGGCGTTTCTGGTCGCGGCTTCGAGGCGGCCGCCACGTCCACGGTTCGCGGCGCATCGGATGACCGGCGCAAAAGTTCCGGCCAGAAAACCCGCGATCCTGACGCGGCGGGCTTTTGACTTCTGATTTCTTTTCGGGCGCATGACGATTTTGCGACGCTCACAGCTACGCGCAGGACCTGGGTGAAAGTCATGTTAAGGAGTGTTAAGAAACGGCCCGGCGCGTTGCCTTGACCGGGTCGCCCCGCTAGGCTGCCTCCGTGTCCTGGCATTCAACATGAGCCGAATCCGGAAAATTCCCCACGCCGACTGGTGGCTCGGCGGCCTGATGTTTTTGCTCTGCGCGGCGCTGACCGTCTTGCAGTATCGCTGGACCGGCGAGATCGCGCGCGCGGAGATGACGCGGCGGCGCGGCAACCTCAACGAGCAGGCGCAGGCGCTGGCCCAGGAGTTCGATGCGGAACTCAGCGCGAGTTGCGACCAGCTCACGCCCGACCGCGCGGACTTCGCCAATCAGTCCCGCGAAGCCGCGCACCTCGCCCGGTTCAAGGAATGGCAGGCGGCGAAACCGCGCCCAATCTTCAGTCGCATCGCTCTGGGTGAATCAGCGGGCAATCAGGTGCAACTTTCCCTGCTCGACCAGACCGCCGCGCGATTTGTCCGCACCAACTGGCCGGCGGAATGGGCGGTCATGCAGGAAGGTCTCATAGAAAAATCCCAGGGCGGCCCGCCCCCGTCCTCCGACACGCGCGGTGTGTTGCTGGAGTTTCCGGTGTTCGGAGGGTCTGGTCGCGGCGGGCCGGGTGGTGAGCACTGGTTGATCCTGGAACTGGACCTTGCCTACGCACGCGACCGCTGGCTGCCGGAATTGATCGCCCGGCATCTGAATCCGGCCGGGTCGGTCGTCAACGAGGCGCGCATCAGTCTGGAAGGCCGAAGCCCCGGCGTGCTTCATGCCACCACGGGTGCCGCCGAAAAACCGCGCGAGGGAATTATTTCCGTCCGCTTCAACCGGCTGGGAAAAACCGCGCGCCGCTCGGATATGCCGGGGCAGACCAGCGGAGCCTGGCTGCTGGAAGCGTGGCAGCGTCCGGGCGCGCTGGAAGCTGTCGTGGCCGCCGCCCGCCGCCGCAACTTCGGCGTCGCCGTCTGCATCAACCTGCTCATGCTCGCGACGGGCGTGGCCCTCATGCACCATACCCGCCGCTCGCGCCGGCTCGCCGAACAACAGATGAATTTCGTCGCGAACGTCTCTCACGAATTCCGCACGCCGCTGACGGTAATTCGCGGCGCGGCGCACAATCTCAAACGCGGCGTCGTGCAAGAGCCGGAGCAGGTCGGGCAATACTCCTGCCTAATCGCCCAGCATGCCGAGCGGCTTGGTGAACTGGTCGAGCAAGTCCTGGAATTCGCGGGCGCGAAGAAGAACCAAGCCAGCGCGCCGCGCCAGCCCGTTGCACTCGCTGAGGTTTTGAAGGAGGCGATTGCCGCAACCGAGCACGAGGCGCAGGCAGCGCGCTGCCGGGTCGAACTCAAAGTCCTGCCGTCGCTCCCAACCGTGTCCGGCGACGCGCCTGCGTTGCGCCGTGTGTTTCAGAACCTCATCACCAACGCCGCCAAGCACGGCGGCGATGGCGGCTGGATCGGCATCACCGCCGCGAGCGCCAACGGCAGCGGCCCCGCGATGGTCGAGGTTCAAGTCGCGGATTACGGGCCGGGCATTCCGGAAAGTGAGCAGGCGGAGATTTTCAAACCGTTCTTCCGCGGCGCGCGGGCGCAGGAAAAGCAGACCCGCGGCAGCGGCCTCGGCCTGAGCCTCGTGCGCGAAATCGTCGAGGCCCACGGCGGCGCCATCTCCGTCCGAAGCACTGACAACTGCGGGACAACCTTCACCATCCGCCTTCCGGCGGCCGCGGAGACAAAACCAGAATGAGCGCGCGTATTCTCCTCGTTGAAGACGAACCCGGCGTCCTGCTCGTCGTCGCCGACTTGCTCCGCGCAAATGGCTACGCCGTCTGGACGGCGGCGGACGGCAAGACCGGCCTGCGCCGCGCGGGCGAAAACCAGTTCGACCTGCTCATCCTCGACGTGATGCTGCCCGACATTTCCGGATATGAAATCTGCCGCGCCGTCCGCGAGCAGGGTTACGACGGCGCGATCCTGATGCTCACCGCCAAGGGCCAGATTACCGACCGCGTGAAGGGCTTGCGCACCGGCGCGGACGACTATCTCGTCAAGCCGTTCGACTCCGACGAATTGCTGGCCCGCGTCAGCGCGCTGTTGCGCCGCGTCCACAAGGAAGACCTGACGCCCGTGATGCGCATCAAGTTCGGCAACGCCACCGCCGATTTCGCCCAGAATGAATTCTCCAAAGACGGCAAGCCCGTGAGCCTCGCGGCCAAGGAAGCCGAACTGCTCCGCTTCCTCGTCAACCATCGCGGCCAGGTGATGCCGCGCGAAAAAATACTCAAGCAAGTCTGGAAAGAGCAGCCCTTCATCACCGCGCGCACCGTGGATGTCCACATCGCGTGGCTGCGCCAGAAGCTGGAAGACGATCCGCAGTCGCCCAAGCACATCCTCACCGCGCGTGGCGAGGGCTACCGCTTCGACAGGTGAACGGAACGCCGGTCCCCATGTCGCGACTTCCACGATGACGAACAGCGGTTCAAGCCGTCGCGACCATCGGCTCCGATCCCTTTCAGGCAGGTGCGGCGATCAATTAGGAAGTTTTTTGTCATGCGACAGGGAACTGGCTTGTTCTTGGATGTGCCGATTCACAAAAGGATAGCTGGTGACGATTTCAGTGATGAGGGTCTGCATGCGGTAGCCATCCCTGGCGATGTTTTCCATCAGGCGATCCACCACGATTTCGTCATAGCCTTCAAGCTGGCGGCACAGGGCATAGGCGAGCATTTTCTCCGTCACGTTGCGGGCGAGGTCGCCCGTGCGCGCGGCGATGATGGCTTTCAATTCCTTGGGAGACGCGAAATGTTTTCCGCCCGGAAGCTCACCCGCCGCGTCAATCGCCCCTCCCGAATCGTCGTGATCGCGCCAGCGCCCGATGGCATCGAAGTTCTCCAGGCCAAAGCCGATGGGATCGAGAATCTTGTGGCAGTTGGCGCACACGGCATTCACGCGGTGCAGTTCCGTGCGCTGACGCAGGGTCAGATTCTCGACCGTCTTCTGGTCCTGTTTGTCCAGGGGCGGAACGTTCGGCGGTGGGGGCGGCACGTGTTCCCCCAGCACTTGTTCGAGCACCCACACGCCGCGTTTGACGGGGCTGGTGCGGTTGGGAAATGAGGTCGTCGCGAGAATGCCGGGCATTCCCAAAATCCCTCCGCGGTTGGCGTCCGTGAGTTTCACCCTGCGCATCTCCGGCCCGGTGACGGTTTTTTCCAAGCCGTAAAGCGTGGCCAGAGTCCCGTTGAGGAACGTGTAATCACCATCCACGAAACTGACGACGCTCCGGTTTTCACGCACGATGCTTTCAAAAAACAGCCGGGCCTCGTCATACATCGCCGCGCGCAACTCGTGGGTCATTTGCGGGAACTTGGCGGTGTCGAAGGATTTGCTCTCCAGATTCCCCAGCCCAAGCCACTGCGCACCGAAACCATCAAACAACGCGCGTGAACGATGGTCCTCGAGCAAACGCTTCACCTGCGCTTTCAGAATCGCCGGCTCGTGGAGTTTTCCGCCATCGGCCAACGCGGACAGCTCGGCATCGGGCATGGTCGCCCACAGCAGATACGACAAACGGGACGCCAGTTGATGGTCATCCAGCGGAACAATGCTCTGCCCCGACGCAGCCTTCTGGTCGGGCGTGATGAAAAGGAACTGCGGCGAAACGAGAACCGCTTTGAGCATCAGGCGCAGCGCCGCCGGGTAGGCGAGTTTGTTTGCGCGCGCCAGATCGAACACCTTCAACAAGACATCCAGTTCCGCTTCCGACGGCGGCCGACGATAGGCGCTCCGGGCCAGTGAGCGGGCGACCTTTCTCGCCGCCGCCCGAGCGTCACTCCCCGGCGCTGGCGGTTCACCAAACAAACGCTTTTGCACTTCCGTGGGCGGCGCACTGTTGGGTGCCAGAATCCGGTCCAGCACCTCATTGGCGATCCCGAGATACTGCTCCGACTGGAGCGGCGACAGCGTGTTCAGATACCCCTCGCCGAACACTTCATCCGGCAGCTCATGGGCGACGGACGGATCCACACCGAAGAGATCATGCAGCGTGTTGCCATACTCCACCTTGGTCAGCCGACGGATCACAAAAGGCCCCGGATCCTTCGGGCTGAGAAACTTGATCTTGCCAATCCAGTCCGCAAATTTCTGACGCTCCGCATCCGTCGGCTGCTTGTCCGCGTCTTCCGGCGGCATGTCATGGGTCTTCACGGTTGCGAGCGCCTGCTTCCACCGTTTGCCGGAAGCGGCATCGCCGGGGTTCTTGAGCGCGGGTTGGAAGTTGACTCCCCCCTTCTTTTTCTTATCCCCGTGACACTCCGTGCAGTAGGTCTTGATGAATGGCGTGACACCATCACGAAAGGTCGTTTTGGCTTTGGCCTGAAGCGCGGCGAAATCCGCGTCGTCTCCCGGCTCCGCCTGGCACGGCAGGGCCAGTGACAACGCAAAGCCAAAGAGGATCATCGTCATCACTGCACTGCGAAAAGTTACGGGCATTGTCATTCGATTCTCAGCTTCGGCCGCACACCGTATCACGGAAGATCAGCGTTCGCGCCATTTGAGTTGAAGCGGTCAACGAGCGAAGCCTTCGCGTAAACTTCCACGCCCATTAGCCGAGCAGAAATTGCAATCGCGCATCGGCCTTGCCCGGATCGAGTTCAATTATCTCGGCCTTCACGACGTCCTTCGCGACGAACGGATCGTCGTTCACCCGGCGTTGCAGGTCGGCCAGCGACGTGTGGTGCGCGAGAATCCCGCCGCCCTGCCCGGGTTCGAGGCTGCCGGCCAGCAGGAACACGCCGTCGTCGAAGCCGCGTTTGAGCCATGCCTTGTGGCCATCCATGAATTGAGGGGCCTGACTCTTGTTGGCGGAGAACTTTAGCAGAACGATAAACATAGATTTGATCGTCGGTTGAGTTGGTTGGCTGCAATGTTCACGCCTTCGCGTAAAGCTCGTTGCCCTTTTCGGCAAACTCCTTGGACTTGGCTTCCATCCCTTTCTTCAGCGCCTCTTCCTCGGCGATGCCTTGCTCCGCTGCGTATTTCCGCACGTCCTCCGTTATCTTCATGCTGCAAAAGTGCGGCCCGCACATGGAGCAGAAGTGCGCGGTCTTTGCGCCTTCCTGCGGCAGCGTTTCGTCGTGGAACTCGCGCGCGGTCACGGGGTCGAGGCTGAGGTTGAATTGATCTTCCCAGCGGCATTCAAAGCGCGCCTTGCTCAACGCGTTGTCGCGGTATTGCGCGCCGGGATGGCCCTTGGCGAGGTCGGCGGCGTGCGCGGCGATCTTGTAGGCGGTGACGCCGTCTTTCACGTCCTTCTTGTTCGGCAGGCCGAGGTGTTCCTTGGGCGTGACGTAGCAGAGCATCGCCGCGCCGATGCCGCTGGTGATGTGGTCGTAACTCAATTCAACTTGGGCAAAACTTTTCAAATTCAACTCGCGTAAAAATTTTCTGCGAACTCGGTTCAATGGTTCAACTTTCCGATGCCCCTGTCCGCCAATCGTTCAACCAACTCGCTCGCAGTTGAATTAACCAACACAACGTCCGATGGCAGCATGTCGAACAAACCGGCGGGTTGCTGCGGATCGGTGACAATCAAAACCAGAGTCGCTGGTTGTTTGCTTTGGCCGGCGGCGTGCAGCAATTCAGCCGCATCGGCCAAGCTTTCATCACGCCGTTGAACTCGAATCAAGATTGGATTCTCGCCGGGCTTCGCATTGAGGATGGCGTCCATGCCGCGATTGCGCTGAACCGGAATAATCGGAAGGCCGTGCAGGTAAGCCAAAGCCTCTTCATCGGATTGGACATAGGATTCGCGCCCCTTCCGCAGCAGCTCCGACGAAGTTTTGACCGGCTCAACCAACCGTTGCTTCGCCAACTGGACGGCTTCGGCGGCCACGTCAATTCCCAGCGAATTGCGGCCGAGCAATTCAGCCGCGACAAGCGTTGTGCCACTGCCAGTGAATGGATCGAGCACCAAGTCGCCCGGTGACGTGACCAGCGCGATGATGCGTTCGAGGAGGAGAATCGGTTTCTGCGTCGGATAGCCTACGCGTTCCTTCGCTTTGGGATTGAGCAGCGGAATGTCCCAAACATCGGCGATGGGCACGCCCTTCTTGTGGCCGTCGTGGATTACGTTGTCGCTGCCATCACGGGCATAAACGGCTTTGCCGTGTTCGTCGCGCTGACGGCGTTGGAGAATCTGGTCAACGTTCGTCGAGGGCGAGTAGTCGCCGAAAAGCTGGTGGTATTGGTAGGCGTCAGTCTTGGTGTAAAAGAAAATGGTTTGATGCGACGGCATCGGATTGCGTTGCGAATTCGACCAACGGCGATAGTGCCAGATGATTTCCGAGCGGAACATCGTCTCGCCAAACACCTCATCCAACAGGCAACGGATATGATGCGAAGCGTTTGTATCGCAGTGGAAGAACAGCGAGCCGGTCGCCTTCAGAACGCGCCGGAATTCCTTCACGCGGAGGCGCAAGAACTCGATGTATTCCACGCGGGATTTCCACTCGTCGCTGAACTCGAACTTCGTCGCGCGGTCGCGTGTGACGAGCGAATGCGTCTTCTGCGTGAAGAACGGCGGGTCAACATAAACCAAATCCACCGATTCAGCGGCCAGACCGCGCGTCACCTCCAGGCAATCGCCGTGACGAACTTCACTTGCCATGTTGCGCCGTCCTTTCTGCGGCCAAGTCGCGCAAGATGCCGAGCAAGTCCACGCCCGTGCGCTGTTTCACGTAAGCCCAAGCCGCATCGGCGTAGTGATATTCCCCTTCCACGCTTTTGTAGAGACTCTCCAACGTTTTCTGGATGCGGATGGCCTGCTCGCGATTCGGGTAATAGAACATCACGCGCACTGGCTTGTAACCGGCATCGCGCACAGCCTGCATCCGCGTATGCTCCTTGGTGATGTGGTCACCATCCGTGGTCGCATCGCGCCATTTGATTTCCAAGGCATCGCTGCCTACCAGACAATCCACGCCGAAAAGTTTTGGCTTTTTGCCGTGCGTATTGGGAACGCGAACCGAACCGGAGTCGGGAAACTTCGCCCTAAAGCAGAGCTTCGCCGCCTCTTCGAGAAACGAGCCGGCGTATTTGTAAAGAAACCGTCCCTTGTTCTGGTAAACGTCAATCAGCTTTCCCTCGTCTTTGCTGATGCCAAGCACTTCGTAAATGAGGACGTGCGACCGGTCATCCTGCTCCATGTCAGCCACGCGCGCGTCAATGTTGCGCTTCAACTCGGCAGCATAACGGTCGGCCAGCGCTCGGATTTTGTCTTTCACGGGTTTGATGATGCCAAAACATTGGCAGCCGACGATTGTGAAATTTTCCGCTCGGAAAACTCCTTCAGCCAGACTTGAAGCCGCGTTAAATCGGCGGCGATGTCGTCTGGCTCGGGCAGCGGAACGGGCGCTTCGTTTGGCTGGGAGTGCTCGTAACGCGAATACTTGGTCATCAATTCATCAATCATCTGGCAATCCTCGGGCTGAATCTTGGCTAAACCCCCGATTCTATTCTGTGTCTGCACGGCACGCCGGAATCGGCGAACGACTTCATTCAAAAGCGTGTCTTCGACTAGTCGCTCCACCAAAATCCGCACGTCGCTACAAATCGCCTTAGCATGAAGATCGTATTCCGCCTTGCCGCTGTCGGTGAGAACTTTTTTTGCGCGAGCCAGCCGCTCGTTAAGCAAGCCATTGATGACTTTATCCGGCTTGCGTGCCGCGAACGGAGTCTCGCCGGGCTCTCCTGTGCCCCACGGCTCGCGATTGAGCGCGACCGTTCGGGTCGCAATGCCTGCGAGTTTGGCAGCATCCTCCAACTGTGTGAGCATGGAAAGACGGTGAGTGAACGCGATGACCTGCCGCTTTTTTGCCAGTGCGACGAGTCGTGCGACGACACTTTCCTCAAAATCCTGATCGAGAGACGTAATCGGGTCATCGAAAACGATTGGCGTGCTGGCTTCGATGCCTTCAACATCAGCCACGAACGCTGCCAGCGATACGACTCGGCGTTCGCCTTCACTCAGCACCTCGGAAGTTGGGACAGCAATCTTCGCGTTCTTGAGGCGAATCTGGTGAAAGACATGGCCTTTGTCCGTGCGGCTCTGAACCAACTCGACCTGAATGCGCGCGGCGCTCATCGCCTTCAACTCCGAATTGAATCGTTGGACGAAAGCATCTGAAACCAACTCTTGCGCAAGGTCTGATTTTTTCTTGGACAGCGCCGTGGTGTTGGTGAGCTTGCGCGCAGCTTCTAACGCCGCAATCTTCTTCAAGCGGGCAATCTCATCCTCCACGCTTACCTTCTGCTCGTTGAGCCACTTGCGTGCCTCCAAATCTCGGACTTTCTTCTTCAGCTCCGTCTTGTCCGTTTTCTTTGCGTCCTCATCGAACGCCTTCGCTTTGGTTTCCAAAGCCGCACTGAGAGTCGCCAGCTCGTCAATCAAGGCTGCATGTGGCGCGGGTGGCACTTGCTCCGGCGATGTTGCTGTGGGCAGCGCGTCGCGCGTCGCTTGTGCGCCGTCGCGAAACTGGTGGAGCTTTTGAGTGAGCCTTTCGTCATCGAGGCCGAGTGTCGCGAAGCGTGTCGTGAAATCTTCGGCGGTTGGGATTTTCAGGAGCTTTTGCACCAGCGCTGCAACTTCGGCCTCAGCTTTCTTAGCCAGTGATTCCAATTCCCCTTTCACGAACTTCTCAAACGAAACGAGCCGCAGCTTCGCGTCTTCGCCGGTGTCCTCGCGTAGCGGTTGCTGGCAGAGCACGCAACGCGCGCTGTCTCCTGTGAATGGAAAAGTCTTGCCGACATAAGCAACTTCTTCCGAATACGCGCGCGCCTGCTCCCATAGCAGCTTCCAACTTTCCAGACCAACACCGTCGAGCGGGGCTTCGTCAAATACTTTCTTCGCATCTTCCGACGCCGCCTTGCGTTTGGCCGTAGCACTTGCTTTGGCGTTCAATAAGGCGGCGACGACCGCGTCGGTCAGGCCGTCGCGGATGGCGACCAATTCCGTTGAGAATTTTTCCAGTGCGGTCTTTCGCGTGCGGATTTGCTTTGCCTGTTCAGCGGGGTTCTTTTCAAGTAGCCGCGCGTGCGAGTTCTCCAGTTCCTCCTTGAGTGCGGGTGGCCAGTCGCACCACTGCGCTGCATCGGCGGCACTGGTCTGCGCGTTAAGCTGCGCATACCAAGTCGCAGCCGGACTCGCAGCGATCTCGACCGGCATGACCGGCTTCTTCGATGGCAGCGCTGCAATTTCGGTCTGCAGAATTCCGTCCACGGCGGTGCAAGCCTCCACCAAGCGTTGAAACACGCCGAGCAACCACGGCTCGAACGTCACTTCGTTCTCGGAGTTGACATACACCTGACCGCACTCGCTGTCGTAGATTTCAAGTGCCGCAAGCTCGGCCTGCAATCCATCGGACGGTTGCCACGCAATATCTTTGGCCGTGCCGTTCAATGCGTAGCTGATTTTGCAACTTTGAGCCGCGTTCCCTTGAAACACATTGCCCAATAATTTCCGCCGATTCTTGCTCCCGCAGACATTGTTCAGGATGCGGATGTAGCCGGACTTGCCTACACCCGTGCCGCCATAGACGATGGTGAGCGGCTCTTGGTTGAAAGCCAGAGGCGCGCGAGGATTCAAAGCCTCAATGCCTTTGACTTCCGAAACGCCGTTGAGCCGCAAGGACACGCCAGCGGACTTTTGGGCGAAAGCGACTTCTGGGATGGCAGCAGGCTTCGGTGTCGTCTTTGGTTCTGCACTCTGTTGTCGACAAATTGCGGCAAGTTCCGTCAAGTCAGCGTCTGCTAGATTCTCTTTCGTGAGCAGTCGCCGCGCGGCTTCCTGAATCCAGAACGGACGGTCCTGAAACCATTTTACCAAGTTGGCGGTGTCGAGCGGCATGACGCCGCTAGTTGTAGCAACTTCACGCCTTCGCGTAAAGCTCGCTGCCTTTCTCTGTGAACTCGCGGGACTTTTCTTCCATTCCCTTTTTCAACGCTTCTTCTTCGGCGATGCCTTGCTCCGCCGCGTATTTCCGCACGTCCTCCGTTATCTTCATGCTGCAAAAGTGCGGTCCGCACATGGAACAGAAATGTGCCGACTTCGCTCCTTCTTGCGGCAACGTCTCGTCGTGAAACTCACGGGCCGTTGTTGGGTCGAGGGACAGGTTGAACTGGTCTTCCCATCTGAACTCGAATCTGGCTTTCGATAGCGCGTTGTCGCGGTATTGAGCACCCGGATGTCCTTTCGCCAAATCCGCCGCGTGCGCCGCAATTTTGTAGGCAATCACGCCGTCCTTGACGTCTTTTTTATTGGGCAATCCCAAGTGCTCTTTCGGGGTCACGTAGCAAAGCATCGCGCAGCCATACCAGCCGATCATCGCCGCGCCGATGCCGCTGGTGATGTGGTCGTAGCCGGGCGCGATGTC
>JACQFS010000259.1 GCA_016199935.1 Verrucomicrobiota bacterium | reverse complement strand
CGAAGGCGAAACTCTCCGGAATCCAGTCGCCGCGCGCGAAATCATACTCGACGTTTTCAGTGCGCCAGCGTTCGAGCAGTTTGCCCGCGTCGGTCTTCAGTGTGTTGACGCGCGCGAAGGTGCGCGGGGGATGGTTGTTCCATTCGAGGAGCTGCTGAAGTTTTTCTTCCCCCCAGCGCGCGCGCCAGCGTTCGACGAGCCACTCGGGATGCGACCAGCCGAGGTGCGGCTGGCTGGTGCGCCATTCATTCAATTGCGCCCGGAGCGCGCCGCGCTCGCGTTCGCACGCCCGGAGCACGGCATTGAGGAAGCCGGCTTGCGGCCCGCAGCCGAGTTGCTTCGCGAGCTCGACGGTCTCATGCACCGCGGCGTGCGGCGGGATGCGGTCGAGCCAGAAAAGTTGGTAGAGTCCCAGACGGAGGAGATTTTGGAGGACGGATTTCTGTGGCCGTCCGTCGGTCTTGCGCACGATGAGCGCGTCGAGTGCGGCCTGCCAGCGGACGATGCCGTAGGTGAGTTCTTGCGCGAGGCCGCGGTCGGCGGGACTCGGCGGCGCGGCGGCAAGTTCCGCATCGAGAAGGTTTTCGACATAGTCACGCCCCCGGTCGCGGTCGAGCAGAACACGGATGGCAATTTCTCTTGGTTTTCGCTGCGTCACGCCTGATAATCACTGTCCACTGAGAAAGCGGCGAGATTTTTTGCTATGAGAGAAGAACTGGAAAAACTGGTCGGTGTCGGGATGCTCGAAACGCAGCACGTGAATGCCCTCGTGATGCTGGCGTCGAGCGGCTACTGCTATCACCGCAGTTGGGGCTACGGCAAGATCACCACGGTGGACACGGTCGCCGGCCGGCTGCTGATTGATTTTCAGAGCAAGACGGGGCACGGGATGGACTTGGTGTTTGCCGCGCAGTCGCTCAAGGCGATCCCCAAGGACCACATCATCGCGCGCAAGATGTCCGACCTCGGCTCTCTCAAGCAGATGGCCGCGATGCATCATCTCGATCTCGTGAAGCTCGTGCTCCAGAGCTTCGGTGGGCGCGCCACGGCGGATCAGATTCAGCAGGCCCTTTCGCCGGACGTCATCGCGGATGACTGGAAGAAATGGTGGGACGCCGCCAAGCGCGAGATGAAGAAGGACGGCCACTTCCAGGTGCCGGTCAAGAAGACCGAACCGATCGTTTACAACGAGCAGGAGGTTTCGCAGCAGCACCGGCTCCTGAAGGAATTGCGTGCGGCCAAGGGGCTCAAGGCCCGGGTCGCCGTGGCGACCGAACTCGACCGCAGCGCGGGCGACCTCACGGACAAGAAGGCCGCCGCGATCGAAACCGTGGCGATGCTCAACGCCGACATCGCCTCGCACCAGCGCACGATGCCGGCGCTGGCGTTGGAGGCGATTTTTCTGCGCGACGATCTGCGCCAGGTCGGCGGTTTGGAGCCGCAGCCGGGCGAAGTGCAGCCGCTCGATGTGTGGACGCAGGGGGCCAAGCTCGGTGAGGTGCTGGAGACGCTGCCCGGCGCCAAGCACCGCAAGGCGCTGGTTTCCTACCGCGATGCCAATCCGAATCTCTGGGCCGACGGCGTGCTCGCCCTGCTCAATGGCTCCACCGCGAAGATCTGCGGCGAACTCGCCGGGATGCTCATTGCCGAGGGAAAGTTCGACAAGCTGAAGGAAACCCTCAGCCGCCTCATCGGCCAGCACGCCGCCCACAGCGAGCTGCTCCTGTGGCTCGCGCGGGAACGGGAGAACGATTCGTTCGCCGACATTCTCGGGCCGGAACTTTTCCGCGCCATGCTCACCGCGATCGAGCGCGACCAGTTCAACGAGAAAAAATCCAACAAGCTCCGCGACTTCATCCTCAGCGACAAGAACCTGATGGTCGAACTCATCAGCTCCGCCGAGCTCGAGGTCATCAAGGACCTCACCCGCGCGCTGCAGCTTTCGGCCGCGTTCGACGACATGGACAAGCGCTCGCTACTGGCGCGCATCGTGAAGGAATATCCCGTCGTCCAGTCGCTCATCACCGGCGACCAGACCAAACAGGACAACAGCCTCATCGTTTCCTGGGAGAGCCTCGAGCGCCGCAAGGTGGAATACGAGGACCTCGTTAAGAAAAAGATCCCCGGCAACTCGAAGGAAATCGCCGTCGCCCGCAGCTACGGCGACCTCCGCGAGAACCACGAATACAAGGCCGCCAAGGAAATGCAGAAGGTGCTAATGCGCCGCAAGAGCGAGCTGGAAGTGCAGCTCAACCGCGCGCGCGGCACGGACTTCGCCAATGTTCGCACCGACGTGGTGAGCATCGGCACCAAGGTCACCGTCCACGACGTGAACAACCAGAAGGCCGTCATCTTCAAGGTCTGCGGCGCATGGGATTCGGATCCGGACAACGGCATCATTGCCTACCTCAGCCCCATCGGACAGGCCCTGCTGAACCATCCGGTTGGCGATGAGGTCGAGTTCGAGCTGCAAGGCACGAAACACAAGTTCCGCATCGACGCCATCGAGGCCCTCCCGCCCGCTGCGAAGCCGATGGATCCCGCCGCGGCACCAACGCCGGTCGCCTGATCCGTTGGCGGGCCGCCTGAAATATCCACAACAAGCGGCCGGCGGTTCAGCCGCGCTGGCGCT
>JACQFS010000258.1 GCA_016199935.1 Verrucomicrobiota bacterium | reverse complement strand
TGTTGGTGGCCGCGCTGGAGAGCACGGGCGCACCGGAGACGACGCTGGCATCGTCACTGAGCACGAAGCCGGTGATGGCGAAGGTGAGCGGCGGGTTGGCCTGGTTGTAGCCGCGCACCTTGTCCTCGGCGGTGACGGTGAGCGGGACTTTGGAGACCACGATGTCGAAATCATCCGAGGCCGAGAGTGTATTGGTGCCGTTGTCGGTGGCCGTGACGGTGACGGTGAACGTGCCGGCCGCCGTGGGCGTGCCGCTGAACGTGCGCGTCGCGCCGGTGAAGGCGATGCCCGGCGGCAGGTTCGTCGCCGTGAAGGTCAGCGTGTCGGCCGCATCCACGTCGGTGAATGTGTTCGTCGGGAACGTGTAGCTGAAGGCCGTGCCGTAGGTGCCCGCCTGGTCCGGAATCGCGAGGGCGAGCACCGGCGCGTCATTCACCGGCGTGACGGTGATGCTGACCGTGGCGACGGTGGACGTGAGCGAGCCGTCATTCACGGTGAAGGTGAAGGCGTCGGGGCCGAAGTAGTTCGAGTTCGGCGTGTAAGTGCGGTTGGCACCGGAGCCGGTGAGCACGCCGTTGGTCGGCAGACTTACGATCAAGAAATTCGTGACCGGCCCGTCCACGTCGGAGCCCGTGAGTGTGAGGGGCAGGGCGGTGTCCTCGGGCGTGGTGAGGCTCTGGTTGGAGGCGACGGGTCCGTCATTTACCGGCGTGTTCGTGATTGTGATGGTCGCCACCGCCGAGGTCAGCGCGCCGTCGTCCACGCGGAAGGTGAAGGCGTCGGGGCCGAAATAGTTGCTCGCCGGGAGGTAGTTCAGCCCGTTGGTCACGCCCAGGCTCTGGGCGTTGGTGATGGTGTAGAGCACCGCGCCGTTGGTCGCGAGCACGCGCAACGTGCCGTTCGTCGGGACCGTCAGCACGGTGTAATTCGTCGCCGGCCCGTCGGGATCGGAACTCGTGAGCGCGAGGGGCAGGGCGGTGTCTTCCGCGTTCGTGAGCGACTGGCTGATCGCGGTGGGCGCGTCATTCACGGCCGTCACATTGATCGAGACCGTGGCGACCGCGGAGGTCAGCGATCCGTCATTCACCGTGAAGGTGAACGAGTCCGGTCCGAAATAATTGCTGGCCGGCGTGTAGCTGCGATTCGCGCCGGCGCCGGTGAGCGTGCCGTGCGTCGGGTTGGTCGCGATGGCGTAGTTCGTCACCGGGCCGTCCACGTCGAAGCTCGTGAGCGTGATCGGCAGCGCGGTGTCCTCCGCGGTGCTCAGGCTCTGGCCATAGGCGATGGGCGGGTCGTTCGTCGGCGAGTTGAAGAAATCAAAGAAGTCGTTGCCCGAACTCGTCGCGCCGGGCGCGACGACGCGGCCGATCAGATTGTCGTTCGCCCCGACCACGTCGCCGGTGCTGACCCAGCCGGTCAGGTCGGTTTCGCGGATGACGTAGGCACCGGGCACGACGGTGGTGAACGTGTAGGTGCCGTTGGCGTCGGTGGTCGTGAAGGCCACGACCGGCTCGCCCGTTTCCACGAGGCCGTTGCCGCTCACATCCTGGATCAGTTCGAGCGTGACCCCCGCGACGCCGGTCTCGCCCGCGTCATACGAACCGCTGGCGTTCGCGTCATTCCACACCGTGCCGGTGATGGTCGCATAGACCGCCGGGTTGGGCAGGTAGTCAAAGAAGTTGTTGTTCGAACTCGTGGTCAGGTTCGTGAACAGCACGGCGATGCGGTTGTTCGTCGGCGCGCTGCTCGCGTAGCCAAACGGGTCCGTCTCGACGACGACGTAGGCGCCATTCGTGAGGTTGAGCAATTCATACTGGCCGGTCGCGAGCGTGTAGGTCTGGGTCACGAGCGCGCCGTCCGCCGGATTGCCGTCGCCGTTCGGGTCGGTGAAAAGCTGCACGAGCACGCCCGCGAGGCCGGTGTCGTTGGTCGTGAGCGTGCCGCTCTGGTCGGCGTCGTTGTAAACCGCGCCGGTGATTTTCGCGGCCAGCGTGACGACGCTGACGCTGCCGGACGCGGAGGGAACGGCATTGCTGTTCACGTCCACCGCGTAATCCGCATGCGCGACGTTGTCCGCCGGATTGCACCCGCCGACGACCTTCATCGTCACGTCAATCGTGTAGGTGCCGCCGGGCGCGAGCGAACCCGCGCCGGTGAGATCGTTCCACAACAGGCTGCCCGCACCCGCGGCGTCCGGTGGGATCGTCGCGGAGACAAACTGGAAGCAGCCCGCACTGAACGTGTCCTCCAGCGGCAGCGTCGTGATGACCGTGGTGCCGGTGTTGGTGATGGCGATGCGGAAGGTGACGTTGCTGTTGATGTTGATTGGCCCGTTGGTCGGGTTGAGCAGCGTCTTGACGATGGTGAGCGCGGAACGCGTGATGATGATGCCCGCCGTCGTGCTGTTCGTCGTGCCGCCGCCCGCATTGACGCCGGCGCGGTTCGTGGCCGGGGAGCCGGCGCCGGTCGCGGTGAAGTTGACCGTGAAATTGGAACTCTGCCCCGGCGCGAGCGGCCCGATGTTCGTCCACGTGAGCGTGTTCGTCGTCGTGCTGCTCGGCGACGGAACCGCGGTGGTGAAGGCGAGATTCGTTGACGGGAAGAGGTCGGTGAGCGTGACGTTCGTGAGCGTGGTGGTGCCGGTGTTGATCACCTGCAACGTGAACTGCACCGGCTCGCCGATGCCGGCCTGGCCGTCGGCGGGCACGACGAGCACCTTGCTCACGGCGACCGATGCCACCGGCGCAGAAATGGACGCCGTGGCGGAGGTGTGGTCGGCCGAATCGTTGGGATCCGTGTAGTTGACGATGAGGACGGCCCCGGCCGGCGCGAGCAGCGTGCCGTTGTTTGTCGCCGCGCCGTTCGTGACGCTCGAGCTGATGCAACCGGTGAAGATGCCGGTGTTCGTGCCCGTTTCGGTGAGGGTCAGGTTTTCCGAATCGCCGCTGCTGCTGGTGATGACCACCGAGAGGGTCTCGACGACGGCGGAGTTGGTGTTCTGGTCCAGGTCCGTGACGCGCACGCAGATCTGGGAATTGGTCGTGAAGGAATTCGTGGCGACGCCGTTCGTGTTGATGAACTCCGTCACACTTGGCGTGCCGAGATCGAGGAAGGTGAGTTGCACGGCCGTCGCGGCGGTGTCGGTGATGCCTTCGGTGCCCTCGTGGGCGACGACGGAGACGGCGTAGTTGCCGAGCGTGCCGGTCGTTTTCCACGCATACTCGAACGTCTTCACACAGCCGTCGTCGGCCACGACGTGCGCGTTGGTGAGCGTCACGCTCAGGTCGGCGTTCGTCCCGGGACCGTCAATGGTGAGGTTCCCACTCGTCACGTCGTAGCTGCCGAACGGATCGCTCACCGCCGCGCGGACATAGACGGTGGTGCCTGCCGGGGGAGTGCTGGTGAGATTGGTGGCGGGATACGCCGCGCTGTAAACGCCGAGAGTCTCCACGCGAATCACCGTGGTGGTGGGCAGCGAGATCTTCGACGGCTTGTTGGTGCTGTCGTATTGGAGGGCGTAAGTGACGCCGGCCTGGGCGTTGGAAAGGGCGAAGGTGATGGCCTGGCCCGAGGGCACCGTGAAGTTGCTGGCGATCGTGCCATTCCACACGAGCGTGCCGGCGCCGCTGTTGTAAGCGGGGTTGGTGATCGTGAGGAAGTTGGTGCCGCCGTAACTCAACTGCGCGGTGATGGCCGGGTTGGCGGGCATCGCGCCGCTGAGGATCGTGACGTAGTTGGTGATCGTCACGTTGCCCGTCGCGGGCATCGCGAAATTCTTGCAAAACGCCGGTGCCTGCGTGAACACCGTCGCGTTGGTGCCGCCCGTGCCCGCGACGGGCTTGATGGAAATCGCGGCCAGCACCCAGTCCGCGGCGGCGGTGCCGCTCCAGGCGTTGGTGAGCGAGGCCGCCCCGGCGCGGGTGCTGCCGCCGGCGCCGACGCGGCTGTTGAAGAAGGGAACCTTCCACCGCTCGGTCTGGTTCGTGTTCGCCACGCCGTTGAGCGTGGTCGAGCGCAACATGACCGTGTCGAGCACGAGTTCGTTCGTGGCCGAAGCGATGACGAGCGAGGCATTGGTGCCGTTGCCGTTGTCGGATTGGAAGGCGCCGTAGGGCGTCGTCTGGTTCACGTTGGAAAACGTGATGACGCCGATCACCGCGCCGTCGGCATTGGCGCGGGTGAAACTCACGACCACGTTGTTGGTGCCGCTCTGGGGATTGAGCAACGCCCACATTTCCACGCGGGCTTCGTTGAGCTGGTTGGTGCCGAGTTGCGTCAGCGCTTGGCCGGCGTAGGTGACGTTGGTCGCGCGGTCGTCAGTCGCGGCCGTTTCCTCGTTGATGGAAATGCCAACGACCATGAGCCGGTTCGACCCGGTGCCGGTGGCGTGGGCGAAGGTGGTGCTGGCGGCATTGCTGATCTGGTTCGTGCTGACCTGATCCACCACGGGGGCCGCCGAGCCGCCCAGGCCGAGGGTCGCGCTCTGCGCCGTCGTGTTGTCGCCAGTGGCCACCGGATCCACGCGGTCCAGCGCTTGGGCCGGGTCGCTCAAATACAAGGTCTTCGTCACCGGTGCCGCGGTGATGAGCGCGGTCGAACCGCAGATGTCGCCGAACACCGGATCGGTGTAGGTCACGTTGATCACGTCGCCGAAGACCGCGTTGAAGATGCCGTCCTGCGGTTGCAGGCCGCCGGCGATGGACGAAACCAGCCCCGCGGCGAGGGTGAAGATGCCCGTATTGGTGCCCGTTTCGGTGAGCGTGATGGTTTCGACGTCTCCGCGCGTGAAGTTCTGGACCACGGCGGTGACGGTTTGGATGGAGTTGGACGAGGTGTTTTTGTCGCCGTCGGTGAGTTTGAAATAGAGCGTCGCGCCGGCGTTATAGGTGGCCACCGGGGTTCCGCCGGAGTCGGTGAAGCTGAGCGCGCACAAGGTGGAACCGCCCGCGGGTGGCTGGGCGACCACGTCGGAGGCGCTGATTCCATAGCCCGTGGCGGAGGCGGTGTTACTGATCGTGCCCGCGCCAATCACGAGGGCGCGATACTTGAAGGTGCTCATGCCATCGCGTTGGATCACGGGGATGGTGTAACCCGGCGCGCTCAGCGGGAAGTGATTGCCGGTCGGAATGTCGGCGATCGGCGAGCCGTTGAGCGTGGTGGTGTTGGTCAGGTAGAGGAGTTGTGGCGGGGGCGAGTCCACCACCGGAATGTTGCCGAGCGGGAGCAGGCCGCGGTTGTTGATCGAGACCGTGTATTCCAGCACGTCGCCGATGCTCAGACCCGGCGTGTTGCTGTCGATCAGGATCACTGACGACTTCTTGATCACCGGCACCGGGAACGGCAGCACGGTGATGCCCATGTCCAGATACGGATTTCCCGCCGCGGCCACCGCCGGGTCTTCGCCCCACGCCGCGGCGATGGTCGTGCCGTCCAGCGTGTAAAGGCGCATCGCGGTCTGGTCCTTGTCCGGATCGTAAACTGTCTTCGACTCCAGCGCGGCGAGATCGTAGGCCACGTCGTATTGGTTGCCTTGCGGATCGGTCAGCGGGCCGGCGCGGTCGCCGTTGTAATCCACATACACGCGCGTCGCCGCCGTCGGGGTCACCCAGACGGGGCTCCCGTTGACGGACAGGTCGCTGCTGCCCGGACCCCAGCCGACCACGGCTTCGGGCGTCAGGCCGTCGCCGGGCAGGAGCGTGAAGCCCCAGTCGTAGGCCGCGTCGCTGGCCGGATTCGCGCCGACGGTGGAAATGGCGAAAAACTTCTCCGCGCCGGCCGTGGTGAACTTCGCGCCGGAGTTTTGCGGCATCTGGAATTGCGTCACGCCGTTGGACGGCACCGTAAAATTGCCCGAGCCCGTGCGCGTGGTGTAGTTGACGTTGATCAGGTTGGTGTTCGGGTTGTAAGCGTAAACAAACGTCGGATTGCCGTTGTTCGCCGTGCCGACCGGCGTGTAGTAGGTGCTGCTCCACTGGTTGTCGGGATACAACGCGAACCAGTCCGAGGCATACCGGCCCGCGATGTGGCCGATCACCAGGTTCACCTGCACGGGCTTGGTCGATCGGACATTGCCGCCGACTTTCACGCCGCCGTTGACGAGGTAGGACTCGCCGCGATTGAGCGTGATGTTGAACGGCGCCGTCGGCCCGGAGCCGTCCGTGTCCACCGTCACCGAAGTCCCATCCTCCGCCGCCATGATCATCAGGCCGACGTAGCCGAAGAGTTTGTTCGTCATGTTCTGGCCGACCGGGCTGACGTAGTTCGTGCCGTAATCAATCGTCGCCAGCACCTCGGTCGCTCCGGAGAGCACCGGTCCCGGCGTGGTGGGCCAGCCGGCGCGGGCCACCACCAGCGCCTTCGTCGCGGCGATGCGATCGCGTCCGTCGAAGAGGAGGTTCGCCGGATTGCGCGGCAGCGGGACGAGATTGCGCAGCGTGATCACCGTGCCGGCGGCCAGGCCGTTGGTCGGATCGTGCGCGAAGCCGGGCGGGATGCCGTTCGCGTCATTGCCGTCGCCCCAAATTTGCGTGGTGCCCTGGGTGGGATGGGCGAGGTCCGTCTCGTAGCCGTCCTCCCACTGATCATAATAGATCACCGTCCCCGGCCCGGCGACCACGACTGAGAACACCGACTCGATCGTCGTCGAAACGTTCGTCTCCAACGAAAGGAAACTTTGGCGGATTTGCGCCTCCGGCATTGGCAGGTAGAACTCATGCACCAGCACCGCGGCCGGCGCGCCGGAGGCGATCAAGGCAAGCGCAGCCAGCAGGGCCGCGAGCAGCGGACGACGCGCGCGCGCGGGGTGGGGGCGGGTGGGGGCCACCGCTGGACGATTGGCGTTTGCCGGGCCCGGATCGGAAGCCCGGTTCACCTGAAAAGCCGGGGATGAACCGGCGTTTATGGACAGTCGTGTTCTCATGAGTGCGATATTCTGCCGGGGCGCATTCGCAATAACTGTTCCAAGCGCGGGCGAAACCGTCCCCCCAACCCCTCCCTCCGGCCCCCTATCCCGGCAGCTCAAACACCGCCCGGGAAAGGTTCGGCCGCCCGGCTGTGTAGCGGAATCCGCTACAAAATTGGGGTTTTGAGCGGTTCGCCGCCCATCCGGCCGCTCACGACAGCCCGTCATCCGCGCATCCACCGCGTCATCCGCAGAAATTGGATTTTCGGAACTTTTTCGACCCTGCCGCCCGATGAGGCCGGCCGCCCGGATGCCTCCACTGTCCCGACTTTAGACCCTCTGCCACCCCGCGGTCGGGACAACCCGGCCCAGCCTGAGGGCCGGCGGAAAGTCATCGGTGGACCGCGAGCCGTCCCGGCTCGCAGCGGCTACGAATTGCAAAGGGCTTGGAAAATCTGTTGATCGTTCCGCCGACGTGGCCGCTGCGAGCCGGGACGGCTCGCGGTCCGAACCCACGACCGCCGGATGCCCCCTCCACCCCGCCCCGCCCGTTTCCCCCTTCCCTCCCAACCCGAATGTGTGTTAAATCCCGGCCATGAAACCTCTCGTCCTGCTCCCGCTCATCGCCGCCCTCACCACTCCCGTTTTCGCCGCCGATCTCGGCAAGCTCATCTTCCAGGATGACTTCAACCGCGCGGAGACCAGGAAAAACACCGACGACCCCGGCAACGGCTGGGGCACCAACAGCAAGAGCCGCGCAAAGGGCGACCAGCAGGTGGACCTCAAGGACGGCGCGCTGCGCATTCACCTCAGTCCCCGCGCGGACCACGCGGTTTCCGTCACCCACACCGCCGAGTTCACCGATGGCGCAGTCACCCTCCGCTTCATGCTGGAGGAGGCGCAGGACAGCCTGGGCCTCGATTTTGCCGACGCCCAATGCAAGGAAGTCCACGCTGGCCACCTGTGCGCCGCCAAGGTCACCCCCAAGCAGGTTCAATTGATTGACCACAAGACCGGTGCGATGCGCGCGGACATCCACGACGCCCGGACGGCCAAGAAGCCCCTGACCGGTGAGCAGCAGAAGGCAGTCGCCGGGAAGACCAAGAATGTGGATCGCACCACCGCGATCGGCGAGTGGCATGAGCTGCAGGTGAAGATCGAGGGTGACGAAATCAGCCTGGCCATTGACGGCCAGGCCGTCGGGA
Organism: Verrucomicrobiota bacterium; assembly: GCA_016199935.1. GTDB lineage: Bacteria > Verrucomicrobiota > Verrucomicrobiia > Limisphaerales > JACQFS01 > JACQFS01. The sequence goes on along the minus strand of JACQFS010000258.1, from coordinate 4,547 downwards.
GCTTCCACTCGCCCGGGATCGCCCATCCCACCAAGCGAATGTTGCGCTTCTCCGTCGCGCGCAACGCCGTGGTGGACGACGTGAAGATCTACCGCAAGAGTTGAGCGGCGGTGCCAGGCACGGGCAAATTTCGAGGACTGGCCACTTTATGGCGCGGCAGGGGCAGGAAGTGGCGGAAGGAAATGGGACGCCAGCGGTTCACGCGACCGACCTCATGCTTTACTTCCCAGAGTGGAGCTGTAAAACCCACTCACCCCATGATCAAAGGCACCACGTTTGCACAGGCGATGCGCGCGATGAAGGTGCGCGGAGTGGACTGGCCCATCTCCCGTGCGATGGCCATACGTGAGCACGGCATTCCCAAGCCTGTCTTGGAAGAAATGGAGCGCCGCGGGCTGGTCCGGCCCGGCAAGGTTCCCGTCGAGCACCTGCCTCCGCCCACCAACGATGCCCGGCTCGATAGTTTCATCCGAGACGCGACGGAACTGGGCGTCCGCTGGCCGGCCACGCGCGCGAGTGTGTGGGGATACGTTGGGGTCAGCACGGGTGTGATCCGGGCGCTGCTCCGCCACGGGCTGATCCGCGGGCCGGAGTTGCATGACGGTTCGCTCACCCCTTCGCAAGTGAGCGTGCTGGAACACCTGGGCATCGCGAGCAAGGAGGAATTTCGCGTGCGCATGGCCGCCGGGAAACTCCCCGACCTTCGGCGCTTGCGCAACATGGGCCGGCAGAGCGTCGAGAAACTCATGTCCTGGGCGTTTGGCAACGAGATGCCGCCGGTGAAAGTCGGCCTCACCCTGCGGGTCGCCCGCGAGACCAAGGAGGCTCTGGAAGTCTTGCGCGAACAGCGTGGGCTGGCGAGCCGTGACGAAACCGTGGAACAACTGGTGGCCGAGGCTGTCGGTGACACGGGACGCAAACGCTGGGGCCTTTGACCAAATCATTGCCATGCCTGCGCTGCGGCAATCAGGAGCGCGGAAGCGACCTGGCAAATCCACGGGACTGACCCCTGCATGGCCAGCGCCGTAGGCGCGACATGTTTATAGCCTGCGTTCATTAAAAAGCGGTCCAGCCCCAGCGGGGCGACATGCCGCTCCTACGGAGCTTGATTTGCCCTCGATGTGCGGGAGGGGCTATAAACATGATGCTCCTACGGAGCTCCCATCCTCGTTGGAGCCGGGCGTAGGCGCCCATCCGACCAAGCGAATGTTGCGCTTCTCCGTCCCGCGCAACGCCGTGGTGGACGACGTGAAGATCTACCGCAAGAGCTGAGCGACCCGCCTACAACTCGCGAATGAACACGTTGCGGAACGTCGTCATCACGTTGTGCGGTGACTTCTGCAAACGCAGCGGGCCTTCCGCCGGCCCGGCCATCGGGGGCTCAAACCCCTTCTCCACCGGCACGTCCTGCATCACCACCTTGCCGTTCAGCGTGACGGTGACCTTGCCATCGAGCAGCCTGATTTGAAATGCGTTCCACTCGCCGAGCGGTTTGTCGGCCACCACGGCGGGACTGACCGTGTATTTGTGATTGAAGACGAACCCGCCCGAGCCGCTGTCCTTCGCCCAGATTTGCACCTGCTGCCCGCCGGGCAGGTAAACGCCGCTGTCGCCCTTGGGCGGGATTTTCCACTCCAGTCGCAGCTCGAAGTTTCGATAGGACTTCGCGGTTGCCAGATCGGTGCCTTTGCCATCGTTGATCAACTCGCCGTTCTCGACCTTCCAATGTTCCGCCGCCGCCGAAATCTCCTGCCAGCCGGCGAGCTCGCGACCCGCGATCAGGCTCGTGAAACCTTTGGGCGCCCCGGCGGCGAAGGCGGCGGCGGTGACCAGGACCAGCGGAATGATCAGGTGACGGGATTTCATGGCCGGGCGCCTTACCGCTTCGCGGGTTCGGCGTTCCAGATCTTGAGGTCGTCGAAGAATCCGTCCTTGCCCATGCAGCCGAATTCCACCTTCGACTTGGTCGGGTGGGCGATGCCGGGGGACTGCAGGAAGGCCACGGGCTTGCCATCAATCGAGGCGCGCATCGTGTCTCCCACCGTCTCCAGCATGAACGTGTGCCACGCGTCCGCCTCGAGCTTGAGCGGGAACGTCGCGTTTTTCCGGCCGGCGGGGGTCGGCGGTTCGCCGGTGGCGCCTTCGGGTCGGGCCACCGCCAGCCCCTTCTGGTCTGTGAGCGTGATGCCCTTCGCCGCGATGCGCGCCATGCAGATGTGCCCGTAGTGCGAGCCGTTGAACTTCCGGTCATCAAACTCCGCCGTGACCGACTGCGCGCCGCCGAGCCGGAAGCGGAACTCGATCACACTGTCCCTGGTCGCGATGTCATTTCCGATCACGGCCTGATGCCCTTTCACGGCGGCCTTGCCATTCGCCGCCGGCGCATCGAACCGCATCTGCGTCCCCTTCAACGCGCCCTGCTCCAGCGAAAAAGTCGGCACCACGATCGCCCAGGGCTTGCCCAGTTCGGCCCGCTCGAAGTCATCGGAGAAAAGCAGCTCTCTCTTCTTCGCGATCGGTTCCGCGGGAATCGGGGGCAGCTTCGGCGCATCGGCGGCCAGGGTGGAGACGGCTACCAAACCGGCCAGCATGAGGAGTCGGACATTCATGGGGTGAGGTTGACCGGGAGTTCGTCAAAAATCCAGCACGGGATTGCCGTGTAACGCAGCGGTGAAAATCTCACACCCCCTCCGTCCCGCGCAACGCCGTGGTGGACGACGTGAAGCTCCACCGCAAAAGTTGAGGCGGCGCCAAGCACAGGCAAATTACGAGGACTGACCCCTTTATGACCCCTCTACGGGGTGACGAGACGGTAGAAGCGGTTGGTGTTCGTCGCACCAGGATCACTGACCTGGTAAAACAGCAGTGCCGGGGCGAGGTATTGCCACGCACTGAGGTTGGTGGAAACCTCCACGTTGAGGTTCAGACTCATGAGGTTGCTCACCCAGAATTGAAAATTCGTCCCGTTTGCCAGCGCCACGTTGGTCAGTCCAAGCGCGTTGTTGTGCCAGTAGTTGGAGACCACGAGGCCCAAGTCGGACCCGCTGACGATGCCGTTGCCATTCAAATTCGCCAGCACCGCGGCGAGTTCGGACTGGCTCACGATGCCATCGCCATTGGTATCGCCAGGGACGGGGATCCCGTTCGTCGGGGCGAAAGTGTAAGCCACAGTGAAATGTTGTTCCGCTGCAAACTGCCCGCCGGCAAAAGCGCCATCAATCGCCTGCACGCTCCAATAGATCGGTTGCGAGAGCGGTAGGATGGTCGTGGGCCAAAAGCGCGTTGCTTGCCGATTTCCCATTTGGGGCAGGCGGCGGAAGCCGCTACTGGCAGCCGTCGGACTCACGATATCGAAACCACCGGGTGTCGTGCCAACACGCAGATTATAGGTGAGCCCTCCTGGTGGAGTTTGAGCATCGCTAGCTGCATTCCAACCGAAGGTCACAATGTTGCTGGCGAATGTCACTGCCAAGCCAGTCGGTGCCGAGGGTGGAGTGTTGGTTGTCGGCGTGTTATTGCGCCACACTTGGGAAATGAGTTGATCGGAACTTGTTCTTCCGGAGAGCAGGATGTCCAACCGCCCATCATTGTCATAATCCCCCCAGGCAACGGAAGAGTAGAAAACTCCCGGTAAACCGGCATTGATGTTGGTGAATCCGTTGCCCGTGTTTCGCCAAATTTGGGAAATCGCTCCCGCAGCGAAGTTGGTCGAATTGGTCGTTCCTGTGATCAGTATGTCAAGCAGCCCATCATTGTCGTAATCGCCCCAGGCGATTGAACCGCGGAAAACTCCCGGCAGCCCGGCGTTGATGTTCGTAAATCCACTGCCTGTATTTCTCCATACCTGCGAAACCAATGTGCCGCCCGACAGGCCCGTTAACAAAATGTCCAGTCGTCCGTCGTTGTCGAAATCACCCCACGCCACGGATGGGTAAATGAGGTTAGGAAGACCGGCATTGATGTTGGTGAAACCAACGCCAGTATTTCGCCAAACTTGGCAAATCCCGCCTGAAAATCCGCTATCATTTCCCGCGAAGAGAATGTCCAATCTTCCGTCATTGTCGTAGTCGCCCCACGCCACGGAACAGTTGTAATTAAAGCTTGGTAATCCAGCCTTGATGTCCACAAATCCGCTACCGGTGTTTCGCCATACCCGATTCGCGATCAACACGTCAGGTCGTCCGTCATTGTCGTAGTCGCCCCACGCCGTTATGACGTCGAAAGAAGTATTGGTCAGCCCAACATTGGTGAAAGCGAACCCGCTGCCGGTGTTGCGTTCGATGGGAATAGACCCATCCCCCAAGAAGATCATCGCATCCAATCGTCCGTCATTGTCATAGTCGCCCAACGCTGCGGCAAAGGGAAACCGGTTTGTGAAGTCCGGTATGTTGGTCAGCGTGAAACCGGCACCGGTATTCCGCCATATTTGGCCATCGCTCGCTGAGTTGGTTGTGATTTCGCCGGAGAGCAAGATGTCCAGCCGCCCATCGTTGTCATAATCCCCCCACTGCGAGAAACCCGCGTAGAATCCCGGCAGATTTGTCACG
>JACQFS010000260.1 GCA_016199935.1 Verrucomicrobiota bacterium | reverse complement strand
GAACTCTTGCCGCGGCCCGAGGGATACGGCGGCTGGAGGACATTGTTCTGCGTGCCGTTGTCGCCGAGAAAAATAATGTGCGTGTTGTTCGTGTCCACGGCGGTGAGCAGACGGGCGGTCTCGGTGTCGAGCGCCTGCATCATCGCCTCGAACTGGCGGCGGTTGGCGGTGACGCCGGTGTTGGTGGCGTAACCCGGCGCGAGGTTCGTGGGCGGGACGTGGAGCGGCGCGTGCGGCGCGTTGAAGGCGATCCACGCGAACCACGGGTTTGTCCCGCGCGTGGCGATCCAGTTGGTCGCGTCGTTGACGAGGTCGGTGGTGGCGTAGTTCGTGTAGCCGGTGGTCTGGACGTTGTTCGAGGTCTTGGTCCAGTTCGTGTAGCTGGTCACGAGCGCGCCGCTGAGGCAGCCGACGTAATTGCTCCAGCCGCCGGTGGTCTTGGGCGTGTTGGCGCCGAGCGCGAGGTGCCATTTGCCAAAATGCGCGAGGTGATAATTCGGCGCGCTGTTCGAGAACGCCTTGGGCAGCGTGTATTCGGTCGCGCTCAGCACCGCGGTGTCGCCCTGCGCGATCGCATCGGGCACGCCGGTGCGAAACGGGTAGCGGCCCGTGAGCATCGCCGCGCGCGACGGCGAGCACTCGGGGCAGGCCCACGCGTTGCGGAAGACGACCGCGCGCTTGGCGAGCGAATCAATGGTGGGCGTGGGCGGAAAGGTCGCGCCGTTGGTGGTGGAGTTGTAGAGCGGACTGCTGTCCGCGCCAATGTCGTCGGCGATGATGAGCAGGATGTTCGGCTGCGCCGAAAAACCCCGAGGACAAAGGACCAAGGTCAAAAGAATTCCCAAGACCAACGTTTCAAGAAACGTGCGCGTTGCAAAGCCAGTTGCTGGAACTTGGAGCTTGGAGATTCCCTCGAGCTTTGGGCTTTGAGCTTTGGGCTTCATTTCGGTTCCGGCTGCACAATCAGATGACGCCTCACGGCGCAAAACCCGTCGAGTCGTAGCTGTTCGTGGCCGTCAGCCGCACGCGGTAGTAGCGGCCCGTCACACCCGCTTGTGCGGCATTGGTTTCAATCAGGCTCCGCGTCGGTTGCGGCGTGGGGAAATTCGTCGCCTGCGGGTAGGTCGAGTTCGTGGTGATGGGCGTCCAGGAGGAAAAATCCGCCGTCGCCTCGACCACATACGTGCCGCCGTCGAGCGCGGTCCACGTGAGCGTCACGTTCGCATTCGTCGCGTTGACGGTTGGCGCAATGGCGGCCAGCGCCGTCCGCGTGCCGCCGTTGAAGTTGGTCGTCACCGCCTCGGGATACGTGCCGCCCGCGACGTTGGCGGCCGGGGTGCCGTAATATTGCCGGCCGATGTTGTAGGGAAACACCGGCGTGCCGGCCGCGTTGATGCAGACGAAATAGGCATACGTGCCGCCGGGAAACTCGGGCGTGTAGCAGTAACGCGCGTTCCATTCGTTGAGGTCGAAGTCAGTTCCCTGAACGTAATTCGAGCCGGTGCCGGGGTTGATGAGATCACCGAGGTAATCGTTGTCCTCGAGGTAGCGGCCGAGCGGGCGCTGAGCGCTGACGTTCGGCCCGGCCTCGGTCGTGAGGTTGGTCGAGGCCAGACTTTTCACGCGCACGGCCCAGAGCGGATACGTGGTGCGGTTGGTGACACCCGTCGCCGAGGTGCTGCGCAACTGAAATCCGGAAATCATCCGACGCACGCCGCTGGCCGCGTTCGTCGCCACCGAGTAGCCGTAAGGACCGTAAACCGGAAACCCGTCGCGCACCCAGCCGAGGATCGGCGAATGATGGAGGTTCGTGTTGGCCACGTCCTCGCTGTAGGTCTTCGTGGCTGAGTTGTAGAGCACGTGGTCGCCGAGCAGATAACGGAGCGCGGGCGGATTCGCGTGGTAATGATACTGGCCGCTGCCGGGTTGGTGCGCCTGCGCGGGATCGAAGGTCGCCGATTCATTCACCCACGCGTCGCGATTCCAGTAGCCGCTGCCGGGATTCGCCTCCGTGCCGGGGCTGCCCGAGCTGCTCGTGTAGGCGAAGGCATCGCGCGAATCGAACATCGCCACCCCATCCACGAAATATCCGATCGGCCCGCCGCCCGTGGCCGTCCGGGCTCCCGCCGGGAACGAGGGCAGGCGCGGGATGCGGGCGATGACCCCCTGATTCTTCGGATAATTCGGAAACGATCCGTTCTGCCACGCCCCCATCACATGGCCGCCCAGGCCGGTGCTGCGGATGTAAACATTGGTCGGCGCATAAACCACTTCGCTCACGCCGCAATACGTCGGCAGCGCCTGGATGATCGAGCCGTTGGTCCAGGTGGTTTGGAAAGTGCCGGCGAGTCGGTTGGCGTCGGTGGTGAAGATGCGCGCGTATTGGCCGGAGTAAGTGGTGAGCCACGAGGTGATGCGCGGGTCGCCCTGCGCGAACGCGGCCGGCGCCAGCGTGAGCAGGCCGAGGAGAACGGGCAGGAGCCGGATGGTTTTCATGGCGCGAATCTAGCGGATGCTACCTTAAGGGAACCTGAAGGCGGAGAGAAAGTTGAGCCCGCACCGAGGGGGCCAAAACGGACGGGCGGCGGTTGAACCAAATGTTCCAAAATGGTTTCAGTTCCGCCGCCCGTCTTCCCGCCACTCAGCGGAAATTTTTTGGCAAAGGCCGGCGGGCGCGGACCCGCCGGCGTTGAACTTCAGATCGAGTTCAGGAACTCGAGCAGTTGCTGGCGTTGCACCGGCCCGAGCCGGTGGTAATTCTCCCGGCTCCGCCCGGCCTCGCCATCATGCGCGCGGATCGCGGCGTCCACCGTCGGCGCGCGGCCGTCGTGGAGATACACCGGGCGCGCGCGCAAGCCCCACAGCGGCGCGGTTTTCATTTCCCGCATCGTCGCCGTGCCCTGCGCGATGCCGTCGCCAAGCGCGCCCATGTCGTGCAGCAGCAGATCGGAGTAGAGCCAGACCGGCTTGCGGTCGAGCGCGGCCACGGGACTCGGCCCCGACTGCATCATGGGCGTGTGGCACACGGCGCAGCCGACTTGGTGGAAGACCATTTCCCCCGCGTCCGCCGAGCGCGTGCGCGGCACTCGCGGCGGCGGCGCGAGGAAGCGCATGAAGTCCGCCGCAGTGTCGATGTCGCCCTTGTTCGTCACCGGGTCCACCTCGTCCTCGGGATCGGCGAACGCATCGAAGATCGCGAGCAGGTTGGTCTTGCCGTTGGGCGCGTTTTCCGTCGGGAAGAAACGGCTCGTGATGCCCATCTCGTTCACGTAGGCGTCGCCGGCGAACGCGAGCAGCGTGGCCTGCTGCGCCTTCCAGCCGAAACGGCCCACGCGCGTCTGCCCCGTCGTCACGTCAGTGAGCGTCGAGACGCGGCCACGCACGCCGTCGGGTTTGAAGTGCCGGGCGTTGTCACGGATCGCGTCGTCGGGAATCGCCTCGATCAATCCGAGCCCGAAGAGCGGCGTGGTGATGCGGTGCGCGACGACATTCGCCTCGGGCGGGACGACTTCCTGCACAAGCGGATCAATGGCGAACTGCTGGAGCAGCGAGCCGCCCTTGTCCGCGAGCGGATCGAACACGCCGTTCACCACGCGGCCGAACCGCGTGACGAAGATCGCGCTCGCGCCGCCGACCGCGGGCGTGGTGTGGCACGCGGCGCAGGAGGTGTTGTTGAAGATCGGCCCGAGTCCGGTGTCGGGCGTCTCGACGTTTTCAAACTCCTCCCTGCCCGCGGCGAAGTCCGCGAGTTGCTGCGCCGTGAGTCCCGGCAACGGTTCGCCGAACTGCCCGCGCGGTGGCGGCGGCAACGTCGGGGCGTGATTGGGCGGCGGCCGGTGGGCCGGTTCTTGCGGCGGCAAATGCGGCCGTGGCTGGGCGGCGAGCGCCGCGCCCAACCCAACGAGGGTGAGCACGGCGACCGCGATACCGATCATGCTTTTGGTTCTCATAACGGTTCTTTGATTTGTGGTTGCGGTTGGCGGAAAAAAAGTTGCGAGTCACTGCACCGTGAACCCGTTGGTCAGCGACCAGGTGTTCGGGCCGAACGCGGTGTTGATGGTGTAAGGGCCGGTCGGGATTCCGTTCGTGAGGTTGAACGTCGCTGTCACGATGCCGGTGTTGGTGTTTCGGCTGTAGGAGATGGCGGGGATCGTCAACGGACCCGTGAGCGACGCGCCGGTGGGCTGCACGTTGTTCGGCGGCGGGGCGGGGGTGAAACCGCTGTTAAGCGTGATCGTCAGCGCGAGGTTGTTCACGCCGCGGTTGCCCGTGTTCGGCACCACGGACGTGATTCCCTGCGCCGCGCCGCCGTTGGTCGTGACCGTGCCGGTGACGGGATCGTAGTTCGCGAGCGCCGTGCGCGAGAAGCGGTAGAAGTTCGCGGTGAACAGCGCGCCGTTGGTGTGGATGTTCGTCGTGAGCAGGCCGCCGCTCGCGATGTTCGTGCGCAACGCGGTCCAGTTCGCGAGATTCGTCGTCGTCTCGACCTGATATGTGCCGCCGTCCACCGAACTCCACGTGAGCGTCACGTTCGCGCTCGCGAGCTTCGGCGCGCTTCCGGTCGTCGCGAGGTTCGGCCCGCCGCTGAAGTTCGTGACGATCGTGTCGGTGATGTTCGTGAATTTGTTCCCCGTCGGGTTGCCCATGAAGAACTGGCCCACCACCCACGGCGCGGCCGGCGTGCCGTTGGAATCAATGTTCAAAAAGTAAGCCCACGTGCCGCCGGGAAATTCCGGCGTGACGCAATAGCGCGCGCTGAATTCGTTCAGGTCGAAGTCCGCGCCAAGCACGTAACTCGTGCTGGTGTTCGGATTCACGAGATCGCCGAGGTAGGCGTAGTCCTGGAGATAGCGCCCGAGCGGATACGTGCCGCTCACGTCGGGGCCGGACGCGGCGGTGTTGCCGTTGTTGCGCAGCGTCCACGCGGGCAGCGAGCCGCGGCCGGCACTCGTGAGATCGTCCGTGCCGTTCGCGCCGTCGCGCAACACGTAGCCGCTCACCATCCGGCGCACGCCGCTGGACGCGTTGTTCGACACCGAGTAGCCGTAGGGCCCATACATCGGCAGGCCGTCGCGCACCCAGCCGATGATCGGCGAGTGCCGCGTCGGCGCGTTGGTGGACTCGGCGTAAAGTTTCGTCACCGGATTGAAATCCACGTGGTCGCCGAGCAGGTAGCGCAACGCGAGCGGGTCGGCGTGGTTGTGATACACGCCGGTGTTTTGCTGATGCGTGTAGCTCGGATCAAACGTGATGCCCTCGTTCGGATACGCCGCGCGCCGCCACTGGCCCGCGCCATTTCCCTCGGTCGAGCCGGTCCACACGAAGCCATCCAGCGCGTCGAACATCGCCACGCCGTCCACGAAATAGCCGATCACATCCACGCCGCCAAACGTCGGCGTCTTCGCCGCGGGCGGATTTGTGAGCGTGTCGGTGCGCGGGAAACGGTAGAGCGCCTTCTGGTTGGCCGGCAGATTCACGAAGGCGACCGTGCGCGTCGCGTCGTTATACCACGGCCCCATGATGTGCTGGCCGAGCCCGGTGGTGCGGAGATAAATCCAGTTCGAGGAATACGAAATCTCCTGCACGCCGCGATACGCGGGGAGCGTCTGGTTCTCCTGGCCGTTACTCCACGTGGTGCCGCTGACGCCGTTGGTCTTCGCGAGGTCGTTCGTGTAAATGCGCGCGTAGAGGCCGGAGTAGGTCGTGAGCCACGAGACGATCTGCGCGTCGCCCGTCGCCGTCGAAACGGCGGTGAAGGACGCGTTCAGCGCGAGGCTCTGCCCGGCCAGCGCGCCGGCGTCGGTGAGTTGAAACAGGGCGGCGTCCGGGAAGCGCAACTGTGCGGAGTAATTCGAACTGCTGAGCGACATGGTCGTCGCATCGAGCGACTGCAAGATTTCCGTCCCGTTACTGTAAGTCGCCGTCACCGGCGCCACGGACGAGGTCCACAGCAGTGTGCCGCCGCTGTCCACCGGCCGGATGCCCAGGCCCGCGATGCGGAATTTGACCGTGCCCGCGGTCACGCCACTGGAAGCTGCGACCAACGAGGCGGAAAAATTCACGCCGGAGCCGTTGATGAAGCCGTTCTGGAAATTCCCGCCCACCCGCGTGTCGCCGTCGAGCGTTTGCAGCGTGGCCCCCGGATTGATCGGCGAATACGCCGTCATCGCGAGCGCCACGGTCACGCTCTGGCCGGACCCGCCGTCGGTGAAGGTGTAATTATTCGCCCCGTTCGTTGCGAGCGTGACGACGGAGTCATGCACCGTGACGTCTGCCGCGCGGAGGGCGAAGGAAACGAGCATTGCGCAAAGGGCGATGGCGGTCCGGGTGCGGAGTGATCGGCGGTTCATGTTGGCCGCACCCTACGCGGTCCCACCTTAAGCGAAGATGAAGTGCGAAAGAATTGCGCGCCCGCCCGCTCACGCTGCGCAAGGAATCCTCACCGTGAACTTCGTCCCTTTGCCGACCTCACTCTCGACGCCAATGCTTCCGCCGTGCGCCTCGGCAATGGCTTTGCAGATGGAGAGGCCCAGCCCGCTGCCGCCCTGCGCGCGCGCGCGCGATTTGTCCACGCGGAAGAACCGCTCGAAGAGATGCGGCAGCGCCTCGGCCGGAATGCCCGCGCCGTTGTCGGCCACGGTGAAGAAGGCGTGGCCGTTCTGCCGCGCGAGCGTGAGCGAAATCTCCACGCCCTCGCGGTTATGGACGATGGCGTTGGTGAGCAAATTGTTGAGCACCTGGCCGAGCCGCAGCACGTCGGCACTCGACTTCACCGGCTCGAGCGAATTGCGCAAGGTCACTTTTTTCTGCTCCGCGAACGGCGCGATGAACTCCAGCGTCTCGCGGCCGATGCGCGCCAGGTCGCACTCCTCGGGGTTGAGCGCGAACTCGCCCGAGTCGAGCCGCGCGAGTTCGAGCAGCGAGTTGACCAGCGCGCGCATCCGCTCGCCGTTGCGCTCGCAGATTTCGAGCGCCTGCCGGTATTCCTCCGCGCTGCGCGCGCGCAGCAGCACGCGCTGGGTCTCCGCGAGCATCACGGCGATGGGCGTGCGCAATTCATGCGAGGCGTCCGCGGTGAAGTGGACCTGCTGCTCGAAGTTTTTCTCCAGCCGGTCGAACGTGCGATTGAGCGTGCCCGCCAGCTCACCGAGTTCGCTCTCCGTTTCCTCCACGTTGATGCGCTCGGAAAGTTCGCCGCCCGCGATCTTGTCCGCCGCGCGGCTGATCTGCGCGATGGGCCGGATGGCGCGGCCCGCCAGCCACCAGCCGCCCGCCAGCCCGACGATGACGACGAGCGCCCCCGCGCCCGCAAGCCGCAACGCGAGCCGGTCCAGTTGCGCGTTGAGCGCGGCGATGGAGGTGCCGACCACCACGAGGCGGCCGTTGGGATTGGGGTGGATGTATTCGCGAAAATCGTCGCGCGTGCGGTAAGCCACGTCGGTCTCGTCCTTGTCAGGCAAGGGAATCGCCGCCGGGGCGTTGCTTGAAGCGCCGGTGGATTTGCCCTGCTCATCCCAGGAGGCGTAATAAAATTTTTGCGCACCGCGTTCCCATCGCTCGCGCATCAAATCGCCGCCCGGCCCCGGAGGCAGGCCGGAACCGCCGCGTCCGCCGGGGCCTTCCGGCGGTCCGAAGCCGCGCAGTTCGCCGGGCGGCGGTCCAAACGGATCGCTGTCCGGCGGCGGCCGGCGGTCGCGCCCGCCCGGCGGCGGGTTCAATCCGGGCGCGCCACCGGGCGTGATGCGCGGCAGCAGCGGGGTGAGGTATTCCTGCAACTGCGTGTCCACCACCTGCAGGCGCGAGCGTTTCTCAAAGGCGTAAAAACTCACCGTCAACGCGGCCACGAGCGCGACGAGCAACGCGCCATGCCACACTTGGATTCGCCAGCGGATGGATTTCGGGAAAATCACACGATTACGAATTACTCATCACTCGTTACACCGTCATTCCACCACGTAGCCGTGTCCGCGGCGGGTCTGGATGAATTCCTTGCCCAGCTTCTTGCGCACGTTGCACACGTGGACATCGAGCAGGTTCGAGAGCGAGTCGTCGTCCTCGGCGAAGAGGTGCTCGTAAAGCTCCGTGCGGCTCACAATTTTCCCGCGGCGGAAGGCGAGATATTCGAGGAGCGCATACTCGCGCGCGGTGATCTCCACCGGCGCGCCGTCCACCCTCACCACGCGCGCGGCCGTGTCCACGGTGAGGTTGTCGAAGGTGAGCACCGGGTTCGGTTGCGCGGCCGCGCGGCGGATGAGCGCGCGCACGCGGGCCATCAACTCGACGAGGTTGAACGGCTTCACGAGGTAGTCATCCGCGCCGAGGTTCAGACCCTTCACCCGATCGCGCACGCCGTCGCGCGCGGTGAGCATGAGCACGGGCGTGCGCTTCAGCTTGCGAATCCGGCTGAGAATTTCCCACCCGTCTTTTCCGGGAAGCATCACGTCGAGGACGATGGCGTCGTAGTCGTTGCTCTCCGCCTTGTAGAGCCCCTCGTCGCCGTCGGGCGCGGAGTCCACCGCATAGCCTTCCTCGCGCATGGCCTTTTCCAGGCTCACGCGCAAATCGGTTTCGTCTTCGACGATCAACAGGCGCATATCGGTTGACGCTGACCCTAGCGGAGCGAGCGCAATCATGGCAGCCACTATTTCAGAGCGAACCTTAAGCGAAGATGAAGCGCTGGAGCGCGGGCGGCCCGCCCGCCGGACCAAGTCATGGTTCTTCAACACGCGGGCGGGCCGCCCGCGCTCCCAGGTTTTTGTTAAGCCCGTGTAAAAGTGCGCGATTTTTCCGCCGCCGGCCGCTACCGTCGCCGCGAGTTCACCGATGACCGCGACGCATTCCAACTCCACCGCCGGCCGCACGCGCATCCTTGTCATTGACGACGACAAAAAGCTTTGCCGCCTCATCAAGGATTACCTCGACCCGATGGGCTACGACGTGGCCACCGCGCACACCGGCCCCGACGGCGTGGAGGCCGCGACCGCCGAGGGTGCCGCGTGGCACGCCGTGCTGCTCGACGTGATGCTGCCCGGCATGGACGGCTTCGAGGTGCTGAAAAACATCCGCAAGAAATCCGACGTGCCCGTGCTCATGCTCACCGCGCGCGGCGAGGAGGCCGACCGCATCGTCGGACTCGAAATTGGCGCGGATGATTATCTGCCCAAAACTTTTTCCACGCGTGAACTACTCGCCCGCCTCCGCGCCGTCACGCGCCGCGCCGCGCACACGGCGACGAAGAAGGAGGAAGCCGAGACGGAATTGGTCGTCGGCCCGTTGCGCGTGAACACCGGTGCGCGCACCGCCGTGCTCGGCGACCAGGCGCTCACGCTCACGCCCGTCGAATACGACATGCTCGCCAGCCTCGCGCGCGCGAAGGGCCGCGTGAAGTCGCGCGAGTCGCTCCTCGACGAGTGCCGCGACCGCAACTACGACGTGTTCGACCGCAGCATTGACGTCCACATTTCCGCCCTGCGCAAAAAACTCGGCGACGACGCGAAGAACCCGCGCTGGATCCGGACGGTGAGGAGCGCGGGATACATGCTCATCAACCCGGAGGCGGAATGAATGCTGAATTCCGAATGACGAATGACGAATGGAACTTGCCGCGCGCGCTTTTCCATTCGTCATTCGTCATTCGTCATTCGTGATTCCCATGCGCTTCCCCCTCTACGCGAAAATCCTCCTCTGGTTCTTCCTGAACCTCGTGCTGCTCGCCGCCGGCGTGTGGCTTTTCGGACGCGCGCAGTTTCAACTCGGCCTCGACTCGCTCATCGCCGGGCGCGCCGGCGAACGCGTGCAGGCGGTGGCCGATGTGCTGACCGCCGAGTTGCGCGACGCCAAGCGCGAGGACTGGGACGACGTGCTCGACCGCTTCAGCGAAGCCTACCGGCTGCACTTTTATCTCTTCCGCGCGGATGGCGCACAGGCCGCCGGCACGCACGTCTCGCTGCCCGGCGAGGTCGGTGAAAAAGTTCGCGATGTGCGCGGACTCGTCGGCGGTCGGCGGCCGGGGGAAAATTTTCCGAATGCCGGAAATCCGCCGACCGATCCGCGGCGCGGCGGAAATTTCCGCCCCGACGGCACGCGCCTCGATCCCGGCCAACCCGAAGGCTCTCGTCCCGACGCGAACCTCCGAAAAGACGGCGCTCCCCGCCCCGAGCCGCGTCCGCCGGGCGAACCTCAGCCCAACGGCGCGCGTCCGCAAAACCGCCGGCCGGGCGCGCCGCAAACGCCGGGAGGCGCGGGCGAAGGCGAGGGCTTCCGTCCCGGCGGTCCGCCCGCGGACGAAACCGCGCGCGCCGAGCAACGCGCGGCCGATGCGGCCCGCGGCCTCCCGGGGCCGCGCTTCGGCGACGGGCCGCGGCCGTTCGGGCCCGCGCCAGGACCGAGTCCGAAGTTCATGGTCCACGCCGGCGAGCCGAAGCTCTACTGGGTCGGCGTGCGGCTGCCGCTCGCCGATCGCGACGGCGCGCGCGCGCTGCCGCTCACGCTGCTCGCGGCGTCGGAGTCGTTCGCGGGCGGCGGGCTCTTCGTGGACTTCACGCCGTGGATCGTGCTCGGCGCGGGCGCGCTCGTG
>JACQFS010000035.1 GCA_016199935.1 Verrucomicrobiota bacterium | reverse complement strand
GTGACCGTGACCTTCGTGATCGAGCCGATGAGATTGGAAACATTCATCACCGCCGGATACGTCAGCGCCGCGACGTAGCTCGTGACGCTGATCGGGATGATGATGGCATTGGTGTCGCGAAAGGTCGCGCTGGGCGTCGCGGCGTTCGCGCCGACGACGAACGCCTGGCCGTTGGAGATGGACGCCGAGGTCGTGACGAGCGTGCCCTGGTCAAACAGGAAGAAACCGCCCGCGCCGCCGCCGTTGGTGAGCAGCAGCGAACCGGCGAAAATCGTGCCGCCCTCGAAGAGGACGCTGCCGCGGCGCACGTCGAGCGAAACGGAGTTGGACCAGATGGTGTTCGTGCCCATGACTGACACGACGTTGTTCGTGCTCGTCGGGTTCTGGCCGATCACGGCGGTGGTGTCGGTCACGACGGCGCCGTTGACGAGGTTGAGCCGCGTGTTCGCGCCGTTGGTGCCGACGGTAAGCGCGCCGCCCACATTGTTCGTGACGTTGTTGAGCGTGTTGGTGGCGCTGTCGCTCACGAGTTGCGCAAACGCGGGCGCGGCAACGAGCGCGAGGGCGAGCAAAACGGCACGGAAGGAACAGGAGCCGGGACGACTAAGCTTTGGTTTCATAAGCACACCGGGTTTCACTCAATCCAACTCCACCCGCGGCGGTCTGATTCTGCGCCCGGGAGTGATGGTATGAGTGATCGAAATCAGAACACACCAGCCGCCGACTGCTCAAGGCAATTCCCCTGTGTTGCGGACATTATTTGCGTGTGGCTCTCTCTCAATAATGAGCGGCCCTCACGCCCGCGCGGCGCGCGACGTCACTCGTCGTTGCTCGCCAACTTTGCCAGCACGCTGAGGTCTTCGAGCGTCGTGGTGTCGCCCTTGATCTCCATGCCGCTGGCGATCTGCTTGAGCAGGCGGCGCATGATTTTTCCCGAGCGCGTCTTGGGCAGCGCGTCGGCGAAGCGCACGTCGTCGGGCTTGGCCACGGGGCCGATTTCCTTGCCGACGTGGTTGCGCAGCTCGGCCTTGAGTTCGGGCGTCGCGACCTGCCCGGTCTTGAGCGTGACGAAGCACACGAGCGCCTGCCCTTTCAACTCATCGGGCCGGCCCACGACGGCGGCCTCGGCGACGGACGGATGACTCACGAGCGCGCTCTCGACTTCCGACGTGCCGATGCGATGCCCAGCGACGTTGAGCACGTCATCAATGCGGCCGACGATCCAGAAATATCCGTCCGCGTCCTGCCGGCAGCCGTCGCCGGTGAAGTAGCTGCCCTTGACCTCGGTCCAGTAAACTTCCTTGTAGCGTTGCGGGTCGCCCCAGAGTCCGCGGAGCATCGAGGGCCACGGCTTGCGGATGACGAGCTTGCCGCCGCTGCCCTTGGGCACGGGATTGCCCTTGTCGTCCACGACTTCGGGATGAATGCCGAAGAACGGCAGCGTCGCGGTGCCGGGCTTGGTCGGCGTGGCGCCGGGCAGCGGCGTGATCATGATCCCACCGGTCTCGGTCTGCCACCACGTGTCCACGATCGGGCAGCGTTCGCCGCCGATGACGCGGTGATACCACATCCACGCCTCGGGATTGATCGGCTCGCCCACGGTGCCGAGGAGGCGGAGCGATTTAAGATTGTGCTTCTTCGGCCACTGCTCGCCCCATTTCATGAACGCGCGGATCGCCGTCGGCGCGGTGTAGAGAATCGTCACGCCGTATTTTTCGATGATGCGCCAGAAGCGGTCCGGCTCCGGCCAGTTGGGCGCGCCCTCATACATCAGCGCCGTCGCGCCGTTCGCGAGCGGGCCGTAAACAATGTAGCTGTGCCCCGTCACCCAGCCCACGTCGGCGGTGCACCAGTAAACGTCGTCGTCGCGCAGATCGAAGACGTATTTGGAAGTGAGCTTCGCGCCGAGCAAGTAACCGGCGGTCGTGTGCAGGATGCCCTTGGGTTTGCCGGTGGAACCGCTGGTGTAGAGGATGAACAGGTTCGCCTCGCTGTCCATTTTCTCCGCGGGGCAATTCGCGTCCACGTATTCCAACTCGCGGTGCCACCACACGTCGCGGCCCTCGGTGATGGAGACTTCGTTCGCGCAACGGCGGAGCACGACGACTTTCTCGATCGTCTTCGTCAGCGAATTTCCAGCCGCGTCCTTGATGAGCATCGCGTCGTCCACGTTTTTCTTCAGCGGCACCACCGCGCCGCGGCGATAGCCGCCGTCCGCCGTGATGACCATCTTCGCGCCGGAATCCTGGATGCGGTCGGCGACGCTCTGGGCGCTGAAACCGCCGAAGATGACGGAATGCACCGCGCCGATGCGCGAGCAGGCGAGCATGGAGATGGCCGCCTCGGGAACCATCGGGAGGTAAATGATGATGCGGTCACCCTTCTTGATTCCGTTTCGCTTGAGCACATTCGCGAAGCGGCAGACCTCGCGATGAAGTTGGCGGTAGGTGAGCACGCGCTCCTCGCCGGGTTTGCCGTCCGTGGCGGGTTCGCCTTCCCAGATGAGCGCGGCCTTGTTCGCCGTGGGCGTGTTGAGCCAGCGATCGAGGCAGTTGTGCGCGACATTGAGCTTGCCGCCGACGAACCACTTGGCGAACGGCTCCTTCCACTGCAGCACCCGGCCGAACGGCTTGAACCACACGAGCTCCTGCTTCGCCTGTTTGCCCCAGAAGCGTTCGGGATGTTTCACCGACTCGTTCCAAAGTTTCCGGTAGGTCGCGAGCGACTTGATGTGCGCCTTCGCCGAAAATTCATTCGACGGTTTGAAAACGCGGTGCTCCTGAAGATAGGAGGTGATGTTGGTCGGGGCGGACTTGGAGTCGGTGCTCATGATGTTTTGGAAATGGGCCGCCATCTTAGGAATGACCCGCGGCACGTCAACGCCCGATGCGCGTGGCGACAAAAAAATCCGGATCGCTTCAAACTCAGGGGCGCCTCCGGTAGCCCCGGACCGCGAGCCGTCCCGGCTCGCAGCGGCCACCTTGACGGAACGATCCACAAACTTTTCAAGCCCTGTTCCAGTCGCAACCGCTGCGAGCCGGGACGGCTCGCGGTCCGCCGGGGCAGTGCCCGGATGCGCCCCAAACCCGCGCCCCCCGAAGTCCTTCGTTGCCCGTCGGCGCGCGGCTCTGCTACAACCTCCGCCCATGCAATCCACTTCGGGCGACGCGCCCGCCGTCCCCATCCGCAACCGCGGCTGGGTCGTCGCCTTCTCCGGCCTCGGCATCAACCTCGCGCTCGGCGTGCTCTACACCTGGAGCATGTTCAAGCCGGCCATGAAAAAGGAATTCGGCTGGCTGGATTCGCAATACAACGATCCCTTCGCCGTGTGCTGCCTCGTCTTCGCGTTCGCGATGATCCTCGCCGGACGTTGCCAGGACAAATTCGGGCCGCGGCTCACCGCCACCTTCGGCGGATTGCTCGTCGGCGCCGGCATGGCGCTCATCTCCACGACGAACAGTTACGGCGTCTGGCTGCTCGGCTTCGGCGTGCTCGTCGGCCTGGGCCTCGGCTTCGGATACTCTTCGGCCACGCCGCCCGCGCTCAAATGGTTTCCACCGGCGAAGACCGGACTCATCGCCGGGCTCGTGGTTGCCGGCTTCGGGCTCGCGCCCGTTTATCTCGCGCCGGCTTCGGAGTATCTGCTGAAAAATTTCGGCATCCTCAAATCCATGCTGATCCTCGGCGGTGCCTTCATTGTGATCGTCTGCGTGCTCGCGCAACTGCTCGTCAATCCGCCGCCCGGCTACGTCGCGGCCACCGCGCCGAACACCGCCGGCGCGGCCAGGCCCGCCACGGCAAACTCCGCGCCCGCGGAAATTTTGCGCACGCCGCTGTTCTGGCTGCTCTGGCTCATCTACGCCATCGGTTCCGGCGCGGGCCTCATGGTCATCGCGAGCATCGGGCCGATGGCGAAGGCGACGATGAAGGAGCAGGTCTTCGTCGCCGTCGCGGTCATGGCCGTGGGCAATGCCTCCGGCCGCATCCTCGCCGGCCTGCTCTCCGACAAAATCGGCCGGCGCTGGACCCTGATGCTCGTGCTGCTCATTCAGGCGGTGCTCATGTTCGTCGCCATCCCGATCACCGCCTCCACCGACGGCACGAAATTCGTGATCGTGCTGCTCGCCGCGCTCATCGGCGCGAACTACGGCGCGAACCTCTCGCTGTTCCCGTCGTTCACGAAGGACCTGTGGGGCCTGAAAAATTTTGGCATGAACTACGGCAGCCTCTTCACCGCGTGGGGCGTGGGTGGCTTCGTGCTGCCCGCGGTCCAGGAACGGTTGAAGGCCAGCAGCGGCAACTACCAGTCGGCGTTCGTCACGGCCGGTGTGCTGCTGTTGCTCGGCGCGGCGCTGACGTTCCTCATCAAGCCGCCCCAGCCGAAATCCGCCTAGCCGCCACGAACGCGCATCACCCGCATTGCAACCGCCGCGGTCCCTCGCCTAAGCTCCGCGCGAATGTTCACCCAACTGCTCCTTTCTCCACGATGCTGGCTCGCGAGTATCGCCACGCTCCTGTTCGTCGCGGCGGCGGCGGCGCAAACTGATTCTCCCATGAAACCCTTCGGCATCGTCATCCACGGCGGCGCGGGCACCGTTTTGAAAGCCAAGCTCTCGCCCGACCTCGAACGCGACTACCGCACCGCGCTCGGCCAGGCGCTCAACGCCGGCCACGCCGTGCTCGCGCGGGGCGGCACGAGTCTCGACGCCGTGGTGGCCGCGGTCACCATCATGGAGGACTCACCGCTGTTCAACGCCGGCAAGGGCGCGGTGCTCAATTCCGACGGCGTCGCCGAACTCGACGCCTCCATCATGGACGGCCACACGCTCGCCGGGGGCGGCGTCGCGGCGGTGAAGCGCGTGAAGAATCCCATCCAGCTCGCGCGCGCCGTGATGGACAAGTCGCCGCACGTTCTCTTCACTAGCGAGGGCGCGGAAAATTTTGCGAAGCAGCAGGGCTTCACGCTCGTGCGCAACAGCTACTTCATCACCGACCACCGCAAGCAGGAGTTGAAGAAGGCCCAGGAGCTTGAAAAGAAGAAGAGCAAATCGGCGAAGGCGGAACTGGAGGAATTCAGCTTCGGCACCGTGGGTGCGGTCGCGTTGGACAAGAATGGAAATCTCGCCGCCGCCACTTCCACCGGCGGGCGCACGAACAAGAAGCCGGGGCGCGTCGGCGACACGCCCATCATCGGCGCGGGCACCTACGCGAACAACGCCACCTGTGCCGTCTCCGGCACGGGCCACGGCGAGTTTTTCATGCGCACCGTCGCAGCGCACGAGGTGTCCGCGCTCATGGAGCATCGCGGCCTCGACGTGGAGGCGGCGGCGCGCGAGGTCATCCGCAAGATTGGCGCGCTCGGCGGCGAGGGCGGGCTGATTGCGATTGACCGCGCGGGCCGCGTCGCGTTGCCTTTCAACACTTCGGGCATGTATCGCGGCCACCGCGTGAACGGCCAGCCGCCCGTCGTGGAAATTTTTGGCAAACCCTGACGAAATCAGAAAACGCGAAACGTGCAACCACCCACCCTCTCATTAGCACCGGGCTTTAGCCCGGTGTCTTGCCGGCATGGAATGACTCCAGCCGTTTTAACGGCTTTCCCCGGAAACCGAAAAGCCGCTGAAGCGGCTGAACCGATTGCTTCGCGCCGAGTCACCGGGCTAAAGCCCGGTGCTAATGAGAGGGGAAATAGCGACGGTCAAATTTGAAGCACGCCCATGACGAACTACATCCAGGCCAACACCGACGGCAAACTTCATCCCGCCGACAAGCCGAGCATCTCCCCGCTCAACCGCGGCTTCCTCTACGGCGACGCCATCTACGAAGTGTGGCGCACTTACGACGGCATCGTCTTCGCGTGGGACGAGCATTGGCAGCGGCTCGAACGCTCCGCGCGCGCGCTCGACATGGCGCTGCCGCTCACGCAGGACGAGTTGCTCAAGCAAATCAAACGCACCGTCTCCGCCTTCTGTCGCAAGACCGGCGAGCGGCCCGAACTCTACATCCGCCTCCAGACCACGCGCGGCGCGGGTGCCATCGGCCTCAACACCTTGCTCGCCGACAAGCCGAGCTACGTGCTGCTCGTGCAGACGCTCAAAGTGCTCACGCCCGAACAGGTCGCGCGCGGCATCAAGCTCGGCCTCGCGAAAAGTTTGCACCGCAACCATCCCGACGCGCTCAACCCGCTGTGGAAGACCGGCAATTACCTCAACAACATCCTCTGCCTGCGCGAGGCCATCGCCGCCGGCGCGGAGGAAGTCGTGATGACGAACCTCGCCGGCGAAATCACCGAGTCCGCTGTGTCGAACATCGGCTTCGTGCGCGACGGCGTGCTGCACACGCCGCCGTTGAGCGCGGGAATGTTGGAAGGCATCACGCGCGCGGCGGTGCTTGGCCCCATCGCGAACGCGGCGGGCGTGAAGGTGGTCGAGTCCACGATCCGGCCCGAAGAACTCGCCTCGTTCTCCGAGTGCTTCCTCACCGGCACCACGCGCGAGGTTCATCCGGTGAACGCGATTGACGACGTGCGATTCACCATCGGCCCCGGCACGGTGACGGCGAAATTGCAGACGGCGTTCGCCGATTACGTGCGCGCCTACGTGAAGCGTCACAAGAAGCTCCGCGTCCTCCCGCGCGCACCGAAACCGGTGGTCACGACGACTTGAGCTGCGCTTTCCCAAACCCCGATGCCCTCCCTCATTCGCCGCGTCAGCCTCAGTCAGTGGATTCTCATCGCCTTGTTCGCGGGCATCGGGATTGGAGCTATTACTTACGCCTGCAAGCTTTCGCCGGACGAGTTCGAGAAAGCACGAACCGAGATGCCCTGGCTCAAGCTGCTGCGGGGGTTCCTGAGTGAAGCCGTAGCCAAAGAATGCCTCCGGGGTTTCATGATCGTCTCGAACGCCTTTCTGCATCTCATCAAATGCATCATCGTCCCGCTCCTGTTCAGCACGCTCGTCGTCGGCATCGCGGGGCACACGGACGACATGAAGGCGGTGGGCCGGCTCGCGCTCAAGAGCATCATCTATTTTGAAATCGTCACCACGGCGGCGCTGTTCGTTGGGTTGGGCGCGGTGAATCTCGTGAAGCCCGGCGCGGGCATCGTCCTCTCCACCACGGCCGAGGCCGGAAAAAAATTGGCCTCCACACCGGTCACGCTAGAGGGTGTGGTCGAGCATCTCACGCCGCAGAGTTTCTTCGACGCCGCCGCGCGCAACGACGTGCTCCAGGTCGTCATCTACGCGCTCATCTTCGGCATCGCCCTCGCGCAGGTCACCGGCAAGCCCAAGCACACGATGCTCGAATTCTTCGAGGGCGTGACGCAGGTGATGTTCAAGTTCACCGGCATCGTGATGCTCTTCGCGCCGTTCGGCGTCGGCGCGGCCATCGCGGCGACCATCGGACAGAACGGCCTCGGCATCCTCAAGAACCTCATGGCGCTCGTGCTCACGCTCTACGGCGCGCTCGCGGTCTTCGTGCTCATCGTGCTTGTGCCGGTGATGCTCATCTGCCGCATCCCGGTCGTGCGCTTCTTCCGCACCGTGCGGCAGCCGGCGCTGCTCGCGTTTTCCACCGCCACCTCCGAGGCCGCGCTGCCCGATGCGCTGCGGCTGATGGAAAGGTTCGGCGTGCCGCGGCGCATCGTGTCGTTCGTGCTGCCCACCGGCTACTCCTTCAACCTCGACGGCTCCACGCTCTACCTCGCGCTCGCCTCGGTCTTCGTCGCGCAGGCGGCGGGCGTCGCGCTCGATTTCAAAACGCAGATCCTGATGATGCTCACGCTCATGCTCACGAGCAAAGGTGTCGCCGCCGTGCCGCGCGCGTCGCTCGTCATCCTCTCCGGCACGCTCGCGACGTTCGGCCTCCCGCTGGAAGGCGTGGCTGTGATTCTCGGTGTGGATGCGTTCCTCGACATGGCGCGCACATCCATCAACCTCGTCGGCAACTGCCTCGCCTCCGCCGTGATGGCGCGCTGGGAGGGCGAGTTGAAACTGGATATGCCGACCGATGAAATCAACGCCAAGACCTGAATGAACGTGAATGCTTCCCGCACGCTTCTCCCTCACCCCTGCCCTCTCCCGCTGGGAGAGGGAGAAACGCATCCAGTCTCTCGGCAAAACGGACGCGCCCGGTCATCCACACGACTGACGATGATTCCCCCTCTCCCTCAGGGAGAGGGCCGGGGTGAGGGTGGAACCTGCCGCATCACCCGACTTACCGGCTTCTTCGTCGCGCTGCTCTCCGTTTCCCTCTGTTCCACCGCCCTCGCCAACTCCGCCATCGCCGACAAGGGCATGGCCGCCACAGTCAACCCCATCGCCACCGAGGCCGCCGCCAACGCCATGAAGCGCGGCGGCAACGCCGTGGACGCCGCCGTCGCCGCCGCCCTCACGCTCGGTGTGGTGGACGGCCACAATTCCGGCGTGGGCGGCGGCTGCTTCATGCTCATCCGCCTGCCCATCGGCAAGTATGTGGCGATTGATGCGCGCGAGATGGCCGGCGCCGCCGCGACGCGCGACATGTTCATCCGCGACGGCCAGGCCGACACCGCGCTCTCGCAGACCGGCCCGCTGGCTTCCGGCGTGCCCGGCTCGCTCGCGGCCTACACCTATGCGCTGAAGGAATTCGGCAAGCTAAAGCTCGCCGATCACCTCCGCGCCGCTGCCGACATCGCGGAGACCGGCTTCACAATTGATGAAGTTTATGCGCGCAAGCTCAAGGGCGCCGCCGCCGACCTCGCCAAGTTTCCCGCCTCCAAGGCAATCTTCCTGCACAAGGACGGCAGTCCCTACATCAAGGGCGAGATCATCAAGCAGCCCGACCTCGCCAAGAGCTACCGCGCGATGGCCAAGGACGGCATCCGCTGGTTCTACGACGGCCCTTTCTCGCAGGCCGCCGCGAAGTGGATGAAGGAGAATGGCGGCATCCTCACCGAGCAGGACTTCCGCACCTACCGCCTCGAACTGCGCGAGCCAATCTTCACGACGTATCGCGGCTACCGCATCGCCAGCTTTCCGCCGCCCAGCTCCGGCGGTGTCCACGTCGCGGAGATTCTCAACATCCTCGAGACGCGCGACGTGAAGGCGATGGGCGCCGGCTCGGCGGACTTCATTCATTTCACCACCGAGGCCATGAAGCTCGCCTTCGCCGACCGCGCCCACTGGCTCGGCGACCCCGACTTCGCCAGGGTGCCGCGCGGCCTCGTGAGCAAGGAGTATGCGACCAACCTCGCCGCGAAGATTTCCATGACCCACGCCACGCCCGTCCCGCAGCACGGCACGCCGGAGAAGGCGCACGACGACATCTTCGGCAAGCACACCACGCATTTCTCCACCGCCGACGCCGACGGCAACTGGGTCGCCTGCACCGCCACCGTCAACACCGCGTTCGGCTCCAAGGTCGTCATCCCCGGCACCGGCATCGTGCTCAACAACCAGATGGACGACTTCTCCGTGCAGCCCGGCGTGCCCAATGCCTTCAAGCTCGTCGGCGCGGAGGCCAACGCCGTCGCGCCCGGCAAGCGCCCGCTCTCCAGCATGTCGCCCACCATCGCGACGAAGGACGGCCGACCCATCCTTTCCATCGGCGCGGCGGGCGGCCCGACCATCATCACGCAGACGCTCCTCGCGCTCGTGAACATCCTCGATTTCGGCATGGACCTGGAAGGCGCGCTCACCGCGCCGCGCTTCCATCACCAGTGGAACCCGGACGAGTTGAAAATAGAAAAGTCCGTGGGCGACGCCGTGCTCGCGGAGTTGGAGAAGCGCGGGCACAAGCTCGACCAAAGCTCCGGCTTCGGCGCGTGCAACGGCGTGCTGCTGAACCGCAGCGGCGACAAGTTCACCGGCGTGAACGACCCGCGCGTCCCCGGCGCGGCGAAGGGTGTCTCGGGCAAATAGGTGAACGGCCAAGACGCGACGGAAGATGATTTGTGTTCCGAATATGAACGGGATTTTCGATGTCGCACCGATGAACTCGAGCGGTCAACTAAGATGACGCCAAGCGAACCCAATGCACCGCCTTCCGCGCCGGAGCCACCAAAGTCCCGGCCTCCCCGCTACCGCCTCTACATTGATGAGTCCGGCGACCACACCTACAACAATCTCGCCGAACTCCCGCATCGTTTTCTCGCGTTGCTCGGCGTCTGGTTCAAGCAGGGCGACGACTACAACTCGTTTGCCAATGACCTGGAGCGGTTCAAGGAAAACCTCTTCGGGCAGCGACCCGACAACCCGGTCGTGCTCCATCGCTCGGACATCATCAACCGAAAAGGAGCGTTCGGCATTCTGTGCGACGAGGAAAAGCGAAACCGTTTCGACACGGGTTTGCTGGAAATCGTCAGCCGCGCGCGGTTCAAAATGATTTGCGTTGTCATGAACAAGGAGACGCATCAGCAGCAATACGTTTCCCCGTTTCATCCCTACCACTACTGCCTTGCCACGATGCTGGAACGCTACAGCGGCTGGCTTCTCTACAAGAACGTGGTGGGCGACGTGATGGCCGAGTCGCGTGGTGGCGAGGAAGACCTGCAACTTAAGCAAGCCTACCGGCGCGTTTACGAAAGCGGCTCAGTCTTCTTCGGTCATGACAAGCACCAGCGTGCCCTGACGAGCAAGGACATCAAGATTCAGCCGAAGCGCGCAAACATTGCGGGGCTGCAACTGGCCGACGTGCTGGCGCATCCGGTGAAGCAGGCATTGCTGGCCGAGAAGGGAATCATTTCCGAACCGGGGGAGGTGTTCGGTAGGAAGATTTACGGAGCCGTGCGGGCGAAGTTCAATCGGAACGAGTTCAGGGGAATCATCGAAGGCTACGGCGTCAAGTGGTTGTAAAATGAAAAGGACCTCTTTCGAGGTCCTCTCCACGCCAGCCCTTACGAGCTGTCCACCTGCGGTAACCCGCATTGGTGATTGTTATCCGCCAGAACGGGGGCGGAGTCAAAGTTGTTTTCGTCCGCACCTTACGTAAAAGTAAGGGAGAGGAGTCGTAAAAGGATAAACCCTCGGAATTTGCCGGCAACGTTGGAATGCACCGGAACATGAATCACAGCCAAGTGGAGCCGGGAAATTTCTTCTGCAACGCGGACTTGTGCTTGGGATACGTGCGCGCGCGCCAGTCGGGCCAGTCGCACGTCGAGTCGAGGCGCTTGCCGTCCGGCGTGCAGAGCCAGACCTTCACCGGCAGCGTGCCCTCGCAGATGAGCGGGTGCTCCTTCACCTGAAAGCAGTCGGTGATTTTCACCTGCGCCTCGGGCGCGGCGGCTTCACCGCGCGCGAGGTCCGTCTCCTCGCTGTAGAGCAGCTTCACGGCCTTGCCGCCGGGCCACGGGATGCTGAGCGGCGTGAGTTCGTCGAGCCAGCCGACCTGCGCGGGCTGGAGGTGCGCGTGAAAGGCGGGCTTGAGGTCCGCGGCCTGCGCCTCCTTCACCAGCCAGAGGCCGCGGAACGCGCGCGTGAAGCAGGCCGCGAGCGCGGCCTCGTCGAGCGGGGGATATTCGAGGTCGGGCATCGCCACGGCGACGAGGTTCACGCGCGCGATGAACTGCTTGAGGTCATGGCTGAGGTTGTGCAGGTCGAACCAGCCCTTCGCGTAGGCGTCCGCGAGGCAGCGGCCGGACGCATCGGGATCGAGTTCCTTCTGGTGCTCGTGGTGGATGACCAAATCCTGAAAGCGCACAAGCTTCACCGCCGCGACGCGCTTCTGCCCGCGGTCGAACAGGTGCTCGACGGTCGCGTTGAGCTGGTCGGGGAACATCTCCTCGATCCACTCGCGCTTCACCGCCGTCGCCATGCCGAGCAGCGTGAGCGGCCGCAGCGCGCCCTCCACCTCGCGGATGCTGGCGGCGACGAACAGCGGCGCGGTGACGACGCTCTCGCGCACGAGCGTCCCCTGCCGCTTCTCGGTCAGCTCACATTCGAGCGTCCCCTGGTCGCGCCGGATGGCGAGCTGGTCCGCGAAACCGGCGAGGAGGCATTTCAGCAGGGCGTCGTCGGAGGGCGGCGCGGCGGCTTCCTTCGGTTCCGCGTTCCGCGCTCCGCGCTCCGCGTTTTCCCCGAGCTTCTGCTGCTCCGCGACGTTCACGATCTGCTCGAAGGTTTGCTGAACCTGCTTCGCCGTCTGCGCGTGGATGCCGTAGCGGCGGCATTGCTCGACGTTGAAGTTCGCGCGCTTGGCGAACTCATACGCGCGCATGAGCGTGAAGAAATCGGAGAGCGCGCTGGCCTCGAAAAGCTCACGCGCCTCGCTCATGCGGTCGTCGCCGCGCGGCACGCGCATGAGCAGGTCGCGCCCGCTGACGAGCGCCGCGCAGAGCGCCGCCGCGCGCACGCACCCGAGCTTCGCCGCCTCAACCAGCATCCGCGAATAGCGCGGGTGCATCGGCAGCCGGAGCATCTGCCGGCCGATGGGGGTGAGGTCGCTGGAATGACGAATGACGAATGACGAATGGTGAACCGGTGCCCCTTCGACATTCGTCATTCGTGCTTCGTCATTGGAGAGCGCACCGAGCGTGTGCAGCAGTTTTTCGGCACGCTCGACGGCGGCGACGTCCGGCTTGTCGAGCCAGTCGAAAGTCACGGCGCGCTTGATGCCGAGCGAGTGGAGCAGCAGCACGGTCTCGGCGAGATCGCTGCGCTGGATCTCGGGCGTGTTGCGCTCGGGGCGGTTCAAGTGGCCGCTATCGGTCCACAGCCGCCAGCACGTTCCCGACGCGGTGCGGCCGGCGCGGCCCTTGCGCTGGTCGGCGGAGGCGCGGCTGATTTCCTCCAGGAACAAAGTGCCGATGCCCCGCTCCGCATCGTAGCGCGCCACGCGCGCCTGCCCCGCGTCCACCACGTGCCGGATGCCGTCAATGGTCACAGAGGTTTCGGCCACATTCGTCGCGACGACGATCTTGCGCAGCGGGTTCGGCGCGAACGCCTCGTCCTGCTGCTCCGGCGGCAAATCGCCGTGCAAGGGAATCAGCGCGACGCGCTCGTTCATCCGCGCCGCGCGGATGGCGTTCATCGTGGCGTTGATTTCGCCCATGCCGGGCATGAACACCAACACGTCGCCGCGCTCGCCGGAATTCACGATGCGCTCGACGGCATCGGCGGCCTGCTCGGTGAAGGGACGCGCGTCCGCGTAGTCGAGATAGTTCACCTCCACCGGAAAGTTGATGCCCTCGGAGATGAGGATGGGCGCGTCGTCGAGATACTTCGCCACCGGTTCGGCGTCGAGCGTGGCGGACATGACGGCGAGCTTGAGGTCGGGCCGCGTCGTTTGCTGCATCTGCTTGGCGAGCGCGAGCGCGACGTCGCTCAGGAGATTGCGCTCGTGGAATTCGTCGAAGAGCAAAATGCCCACATCGCTCAACGCCGGATCATCTTGCAGGCGGTCGTCGAAGCGAATCTGGTAGCCAACCTCCTCGCCGAGCCGGCACTTGCGCTCCCACGCCACGCGCGCCGCCACCGTGCGCGCGGCGACGCGGCGCGGCTGGAGCACAACGATTTTCTTTTCGCCGGCGAGGCCCGCGTCGAGAAGCATCTGCGGCACCTGCGTGGTCTTGCCGGAGCCGGTGGGCGCGACGAGCACGAGGCGGTTGCCGGCCTTGAGTTGCTCAAGGATGGCGGAGTGGATTTCCCAGATGGGAAGCGATGGGACCGACACGACGGAGAGGAAAGCAGACGCGGAGGCTTACTTCAACACCAGCAGCCGCAGCACGAGCGCCGCGATGGAGGCGATGGTCATCAGACCGGCGGGCATGAACTTTTTCCCCTTCACGAACTTCATGCCGAAGAACACGAGCAGCACGGCGATGAGGATGTCCGCGAGGTGCGGGACGCTGAGCTTGCCCCAAGCTTCGAGCGCGATGGGGATGCCGAACGCGAGCGACATGATGAGCGAAATCTTGCTGCCGGCCTTGAGGAAGCCGATGAGGCCGCCTGCGACGAGCAGCGCGACGTAAATCCAGAGGACCAGGTTCGGTGTCATAGGGCGCGGAGCTTCGATCAGTTGCCGGCCACATCCAAGCTCAGAATTTCCCCCGGCTCGCACTCGGCGAAGACCTCGAACGGACGGCAGCATACTTCGCAATCGGTGGTGAAGCGCTGCGACGCGACGCTGGTGTCCACGACCAACTCGAAGCGCTGGCCGCAGAAGGGGCATGAGATGGATTCGGAAACTTCCACGGCGCGGCGTCAGGCAAGCGCGGCCGGCGCATCGCTGACAGCCACGGTTTTCTCCTCGCGTGTGCGGAGGTTTTTGACGCGGACGGCCAGCGCGCCATCGGCGGCGCGTTCGAGGCGGACGGTGTGGCGGACGTTGAGTTCCTGGGCGCGCTTGAACTGCTTGTCGGACTTGGCGGGCAGCAGCGCGTAGTCCACCGCGCGGCCGGACTCGCGGAGCGTCTGCACGAGGCGCAGCGAGTCCGCGCGCAGCGTCTCGTCCTCGATCATCACGAACGCGTCGAGCGCGGCGTCGAACTTCGGCAGGAGGCCGCGGGACTTGAGCAGTTCGAGGAGCACCACGTCGCCCATGCCGAAGCCAAGCGCAGGGAGGTCCACCTTGCCGCCGCTGATGAGCTTCACGAGGTTGTCGTAACGCCCGCCGCCGGCGATGGCGCGGAACTCGCTCTTGCGATCAAACGCCTCGAACACGACGCCAGTGTAGTAGGCGAGGCCGCGGATGACGTTGTAATCAATCTTCACGAACTCACGCAGGCCGCGGGCGGCGAGGTTGCCGAGCACGGCGGCGAGTTCGGCGGTCGGCTCGCTCGCGGCGATGAAGGCGCGAACGTCGTCGAGGTTGAAGCCGAGCTTGGCGAGCTTCTCGCGGCTGACGGCTTCGTCGTCCCGCTCGAGCTTGTCAATGACCTGATAGAACTCGTAGGCCTTCGACTCGTCCGCGCATCGCTTCGCAAAAAAATCGGCCCACGCGCGGCGGCTGCTGAGGCGGATGACGAATTCCTCGGCGGTGAGCTTGAGCGCGCGGAGGACATCAATGAGCAGGGCGATGAGTTCGGCATCGGCGGCGGGATCATTTTCGCCGAAGAGATCGCAGTTGAACTGGAAGTGTTCGCGGAGGCGGCCCTTCTGCTGGCGCTCGTAGCGGAAGAGCTGCGGAAGCGCGAACCACTTGATGGGCTTTTTGTAATTGCGCTCGTGCGCCGCGATCATGCGCGCGAGCGTCGGCGTCATCTCGGGGCGCAACGCGACGGCGCGCTCGCCCTTGTCGGTGAAGTTGTAGAGCTGGCCGACGATCTCGTCGCCGCTCTTGAGCGTGTAGAGTTCGAGCGGTTCGAGCGGCGGGCCGTCGTATTCGCGGAAGCCGTAGCGCCGGGCGGTGGCGCGCCACGTGTCGAAAAGGTATTGGCGCGCGTCGCAACTCCACACGTCCTTGTGCGGGAGCGGCTCGGGGTAAAAATCACGGAAGCCGGGCAAACGTTCCATCATGTGCGGCGGAGCGTAGGAGAAAGCGCGCGGGGGGGAAAGCGGGATTTGACGGCGGTCGGACGGCGAAACAGACGGTTCCGGGAGCTACGGTTCGGGCGCGGCGGCCACGGGCGGCGTGAGCTTGATGACCTGGTCGCGCATTTCCTTGCCGGCCTTGAATTTCACGACCGCGCGCGCGGGGATGGGGACATCGCGATCGGGATCGTTGGGATTGCGACCGATGCGGGGGCGGCGGACTTTGACTTCGAAGACGCCGAAGTTGCGCAACTCAACCGTTTTGCCGCGCGCGAGGGCGTCGGCGATGTAGTCGAGGGTTTTCTGAACCACGTCGAGGACTTGCTGCTGAGTCAGGTCGGTCTCGTGGCTGATGCGAATGACTAGATCGCGCTTCGTCATAAGGAGTGCCCGTTTCGGGTTGACGGCTCGAACTGAGAACGGAGGCACGCTAGGCCGCGGGTCCAAACGGGTCAAGCGGCGTTTCGCCTGCCGGGGGCTGTCCGTTTGCGAAAGCAGGACGGTCGGAGGGAGGCCGGGAACTGCCCCTTAACTCTCGATGACGTTGATCTCAACGGGCTCGACCTTGATGCCCAAGCCTTCGAGCCATTTCACCGCGGCCTTCACGTCGGCGCGGACGCCTTCGACTTCGAGGCAGACGATGCCGATCTCGTCGGTCACGCTGACCTGACGGAGATTCGTGACGACGGGAAACTTGCGCGCGAGCTCCCAAATGATCGGCCGCTGGATGAGCTTGGGCGGATACATGAGCCAGAAACGGCTCGTCTGTTTACCGGTTTTCGGCGCGGGCTTGGCCTTGGATTTTTTGGCGGACGGCATGGGCGAGGAAAAGTTCAGCCGCCGGCAATCGCGGGAATGATGCTCACCTCGTCGCCATCCTTGAGCTTGGTGTCGAGGTTCTCCAGAAAACGGATGTCCTCCTCGTTGACGTAAACATTCACGAAGCGGCGCACGCCACCGGAGTCGTCCACGAGGCGCTCCTTGATGCCGGGATACTTCGCCTGAAGTTCGCCGATGGCGGAGCCGATGGTGCCGACGGCGACCTCGACGAGTTCAGCCTCGTTGGTGAGTTTGCGGAGCGGAGTGGGGATGCGGACTTTGACGGGCATAAGTTTTTGATTTCGGTTGGCGAGTGTTTCAGCGGAGGTGCGGCGCGGCAAGCGGTTTCCCAATTCACCCGCCGGCGAACGCCGGGATGATGCTCACTTCATCGCCGTCCTTCAGCGGCGTGCGCTCGGCGTCGAGAAAACGGATGTCCTCCTCGTTGACGAACACGAGCACCGAGCCGCGCACGCGGCCGGACTCGTCCATCACGCGGGCCTGCACGCCGTTGTAACGCGCCTCGATCTCCGCAATCGCCCCGGCCACCGTGCCGGCACGGACGTCCACGATCTCCTGGCCATCCACGAGGCGGCGGAGGTTCTGCGGAAAGCGGACGGCGACGGGCATATCAGGAGCGGGCGGCAAGTTTGAAGTCGGAATCGAGCAACGCTTCGAACTCGCGGAGGCTCGGCTTGATCTCGCGCGTCTCGCCGCAGTGGCCCACGACGGCGTCGAGCGTCTTGAGGCCGTTGCCCGTGATGCAGAGCACTGCGGAATCACCCGCGGGAATTTTCCCGGCGGCGATCAGCTTCTTCGCCACGCCCACGGTTACGCCGCCGGCGGTCTCGGCGAAAATTCCTTCGCACTCGGCGAGCAGCTTGATGCCCTCGCGGATTTCGTCGTCGGTCACATCGTCCGCGTGCCCGCCGGTTTCCTTCATCACGCGCAACGAATAAAAGCCATCGGCCGGCGTGCCGATGGCGAGCGACTTGGCAATGGTGTTCGGCTTGACCGGCTTGAAGAAATCGAGCCCGGCCTTTTGCGCGACGCTGATCGGCGAGCAACCGGTCGCCTGCGCGCCGTGGATGCGCCAGCGCGATTCGGAAATGAGCCCGAGCTTCGCGAACTCCTGATACGACTTGTGAATTTTCGTCAGCAACGAACCCGAGGCCATCGGGATGACCGTGTGCTGCGGCGCGCGCCAGCCGAGTTGCTCGGCAATTTCGTAGCCCATGCTCTTGCTGCCCTCGGCGTAGTAGGGGCGCATGTTCACGTTCACGAAGGCCCAGCCGTATTTGCCCGCGATCTCGGCGCAGAGGCGGTTCACTTCGTCGTAATGGCCCTTGATGCCGATGACGTTCGCGCCATAGACGAGCGAGTTGAGCACCTTGCCCTGCTCCAGATCGGCGGGGATGAAAACGTAGGCTTCGAGCCCGGCGGACGCGGCCTGCGCGGCGACGGAATTGGCGAGGTTGCCGGTCGAGGCGCACGCGACGGTTTTGAAACCAAGCTCCTTCGAGCGGCTGAGCGCGACGCTCACGACGCGATCCTTGAACGACAGCGTCGGATAATTCACCGCGTCGTTCTTGATCCACAGCTCGCGGATGCCGAGGCGCTTCGCGAGCCGGTCCGCCTTGACGAGCGGCGTGAAACCCACCTGCCGACCGACGGTCGGCTCGCCCGCGACGGGCAACAGTTCACGGTAGCGCCACATCGTGCGGTCGCGGCCCTAGACGGCCGAGCGCGTCAGGGATTTCTTGATGCGCTCGTAGTCGTAGGCGACTTCGAGCGGGCCGAAGTCGAACTCGCAGACGTGATTCGCCGTGAGCGGATATTCGCGCCCGCACTCGCGGCACTTGAGCGCCTTCATGAAACCAGTGTTCGTATCCATAATTTTGTCGCGCGTTGGGCCGGGGCAACAAAAAGCC
Source organism: Verrucomicrobiota bacterium (assembly GCA_016199935.1). Classification (GTDB taxonomy): domain Bacteria; phylum Verrucomicrobiota; class Verrucomicrobiia; order Limisphaerales; family JACQFS01; genus JACQFS01. The sequence goes on along the minus strand of JACQFS010000035.1, from coordinate 4,303 downwards.
CCTTCCCGTTGGGAGAAGAGGCGGACATTCACGGCGCTCTTCTCATTTTCCCCCGCACTCGCGGAGCTGGATTTGGCACCTGGTCACCCCGAAAGCGTTCGGGGCCGGTTGCCGTGGCGTCGTCGGGCCAGTCCCTCAGCCACTCTGAATGAGATCCGTTCGTATCAACGGATGGCGATAGGTTGATGGGTTGCTATCGAAGAGTCAAACCCTTTTTCCGGCGGAACGGGAGCAAATCGCGGAGCGCGCGACGAGCCGAGCGCTTTCGGCCAGTCACGCGGGACCCAGCAACCGCCCCACGCTCGGCGCAATCTCCGCGATGCCCTGCCGCAGCAGCGACTCGCCGACGAGGATCGCGCCCGCGCCGCAGCGCTGGAGCCGCTCGACCTCCGCCCGCGTGTGAATTCCGCTCTCGGCGACGAGCAACGGCCCGGAGCGCGGAGCTCCTGCTCCGCGCGTTCCTTCACGCAGAGCTGGAGCTCTGCGCTCCGATGCCGACGACGCCCGAATCGCCAGCCGCTCCGTCGTCGCGATGTCCACGGTGAAAGTTTTCAAGTCACGGTTGTTCACGCCCACGAGCGGCGCGCCGATGGCCAGCGCGCGATCCAGTTCCGCCTCGTCGTGGACTTCCACGAGCGCGGCGAGGCCGGCTTCGGTGGCGAGCGTGTGGAACTGTTTCAACTGCGCGTCCGTCAGGATCGCGACGATCAGCAGGATCGCATCCGCGCCCCACTCGATGGCTTCGAGGATTTGCCGCTCATCAATGATGAAGTCCTTCCGCAGCAGCGGCAGCTTCACCGCGTCGCGGATGGCGCGGAGGTATTCGAGCGAGCCTTGGAAAAACTTTTCATCCGTCAGCACCGAGAGGCAGCTCGCGCCCGCCGCCTCGTAAGCCTGCGCGATGCCCACGGGATCGAAGTCCGGGCAGATGACGCCCGCGCTCGGCGACGCCTTCTTCACCTCGGCGATCAACCCCACCGCGCCGCGCCGCGGCTTGCGCAGCGCGCCGATGAAATCCCGCCGCTCGCCATGCTCCAGCATCGCGTCGCGTAAGTCGCCCGACGCGAGGACGCGCGCCGGCAACAGCGCGACCTCGCGCCGCTTCTGTTCAACGATGGTGTCGAGGATGTTCACAATGTGTCAGTTGTCAGTAGTCAGTGGCAAACAAATGCGGCGACCCGCAACCACTGACCACTGACCACTGACAACGGACTGCCTACTCATCTTCATCTTTGATCCCCTGCATCCGCTTCAGCGGGCAACCCGCGCGGAGCCACGCGTTCACGAACGCATCCAGTTCGCCGTCCATCACGCCCTGCACGTCGCTCGTCTGGCAGCCGGTGCGGAGATCCTTCACCATGCGGTAGGGTTGAAAGACGTAGCTGCGAATCTGGTTGCCCCACGAGATGCTCCCCTTCTCGCCGTAGAAGCGCTCCATCTCCGCCTTCTTCTCGTCAAGACGCTGCGCGTAGATGCGCGAGAGCAGAAGCTTCATCGCCGTCGCGCGGTTCTGGAGTTGCGAACGCTGCGCCTGCGACGCGACGACGAGGCCCGTCGGGATGTGCGTGATGCGCACGGCGGTCTCGACCTTGTTCACGTTCTGCCCGCCCTTGCCGCCGGAGCGGAAGGTGTCCACGGAAAATTCCCCGGGCGGAAGCGCGACCTGCTCCTCCTCCTCGATTTCCGCAATGACATCCACGCTGGAGAAACTGGTGTGCCGCCGCTTGTTCGAATCAAACGGGGAAATGCGCACGAGCCGATGCACGCCGCGCTCGGCCTTGCAAAATCCGTAGGCGTTCTCGCCCTTCACGAGATACGTGATGCTCTTGAGGCCCGCGGAGTCGCCTTGCAACACGTCGGTCACTTCCGCCTCCCAGCCGCGCAACTCGAACCACCGCGCATACATTCGCGAGAGCATCTCAGCCCAGTCCTGCGCCTCGGTGCCGCCGGCGCCGGAGTTGATGGTGAAGATGCAGTTGTTCTTGTCGTGCGGGCCGTTCAGGAAAACGCGCAGCTCGATGTCTTCAAGCCGCGTGGAAAATTTCGCGACGTCGCGCGTCAACTCCGCATCAATGGCCGCCTGCGCTGCCTCCGGCTCAGCCTCGCCGAGTTCGAGCATCGTCTTGAGATCGTCGAAATGCTTCTCGGCGGCGAGCAGCGGATCGATCTTCTTCTTGAGCGTGTTCGATTCGTCGATGGTCTTCTGGGCCGACTCGCGGTTGTTCCAGAAGGCCTCCGTCGCCATCACCGACTCGAGTTCCGCCAGCCGTTTCTGCGCGCTGGGGACATCAAAGAAACCTCCGCAGATGCTTCAGTTTCTCGCCGACGGCTTCGATTTGGGGACGAACGGTTTCGAACATGGCGCGGACGGTAGGCAGGCGCGGTGCAGGTTGCAAGGTTGCAGGTGGCTCATTCGTGGCCGCCGAGATCGACGACTCGGCGCACGTTCGGTGTCCACGCTTTAGCGTGTCCGGACCGCACGGCACCCTAAAGGGTGGACACCAAACGCTCGGGGCCGGTAGTTTCGCACTGAGCCCTCCCTGAAGCCATGAACGCTTTCAAATTTCACCGGCCCGTGCTGCTCCTCGTCCTCGCGCTGGCGTCTCAACCGGCCGCGCCCGCCGATGCGCAAAGCGTGAGCGTTGATCTGAGCGGCTACTCGCCTTCGAGCGGCATCGAAGTGAAGCGGGACGGCGAGCGCTTGCACGTCGCGTGGCCGATGGCGAAAGCCGAGTCTGGCCGGCTGACGCTGGACTTGCGCGCGGGAAAACCGTTGATCGAATCCCTCGGCATCGCGACGAGCGCGAACTCGACGCCAGTCGCGCTGCTGCAAAACGTCGAGCCGGCCGCCTACCTCTCCGTCGGCACGCGCACGCCGCCGCCGGGGCACGCACCGGAGCGGACGGTGTGGGACGTGTTCTTCGACAAAGTTCCGAACAAGCCCTTCCAGACGCATCGCTCGCGGCTCGAAATTAAGCGCGTCGTCGTGACCAGCGTCGGCCGGCGCGCGACGGTCGCGCTCTCCGAACTGAGCGTTGGCAATTTTTCCGGCGAACTTTGCTTCACATTCTACGCCGGCTCGCGGCTCGTTCACATCGAAGCGGTGGTGAGCACCGAGGAGGATCGTCGCGCGATTCTTTACGACATGGGTTTGGTCGGAGCGGAGAGCGGATGCAAAAGCCTCGCGTGGCTCGACACCGCGGGCCGGATGCAACGCGCGCCTGCGGACTCAGCGGCCATCGCGAAACCACTCGCCGTCGCGCACCGCACGCTCATCGCCGAGGGCGAGCGCGGCGCGGTCGCGTGCTTCCCGCCGCCACACCAGTTTTTCTCGCCGCGCGATTGGAGCGACAACTTGCAGACCGCGTGGTTCGGCAAGGGCTACTCGAATGCGGTCGAGTCGTTCGGCTTCGGCATCCGATCATCGCCCACGGGCGGCGGGCCGTTCCTGCCGTGGTTCAACGCGCCGCCGCACACGCGCCAGCGGCTCGGCATGTTTCTTTTGCTCTCGCGCGGCAAGGCCGAGGACGCGTTGCGCGAGACCCTGCGCTACACGCACGACGACCAGTTCCCCGCCCTGCCCGGCCGCGTCACCTACACGAGCCACTACCATCTCGCGCACACGGCGGGCGTGATGAAAATGCGCGCCGAGGGAAAGGAGCCGCCCGCCGTGCCGGAGTTCGTGCAGTAGTTCAAGCGGATGGGCGTGAACGCCGTCCACCTCGGCGAATTCCACGGTGATGGTCATCAGAAAGACTCCGGCCCGCTGCGACTGCCGGAACTCGAAACAATGTTCGCCGAATGTCGCCGCTGCGACTGCCGGAACTCGAAACAATGTTCGCCGAATGTCGCCGGCTCTCGGACATAAACTTTCTGCTCATCCCCGGCGAGGAAGTGAACAGCTTCCTCGGCACCGACGAGAAAGGCACAGACTCGGGACATTGGATGAGTCTCTTTCCGAAGCCGGTTTACTGGACCATGCAGCGCACGGCGGACCAGCCCTTCGCCGAACCACACGCGAAATTCGGCACGCTCTACCGCGTCGGCAGCCGCACGGACATGGTCGAGTTGCTCAAGCGCGAGCATGGCCTCGTGTGGTCGGCGCATCCGCGCATCAAGGCCTCGCAACGCACGCCGGACATTTTCCGGCACGAGGATTTTTTCCACTCCGAGCAATGGCTCGGTGGCGCGTGGAAGGCGATGCCCGGCGACCTCTCGCGCGAACGCCTCGGCGAGCGCGTGCTCGGCCTGCTCGACGACATGGCCAACTGGGGCGAACTCAAATACACGCCCGGCGAAGTGG
>JACQFS010000253.1 GCA_016199935.1 Verrucomicrobiota bacterium | reverse complement strand
ATACGCCGCGCGCATCAACTCCAGGTCCGCGAGCGTGGGCGGGTCGTTCACGAAGGGCGTGTCCAGCGTGGGCACGGCGTTCGTGTTGCTGCTCGTGCCGGCGATGGCCGTGTTGATCGCCTCGTTCAACTGCACGGTCGTCACCTCGCCGGCCGGGCCGGTGTTCCCCGGGTCGCCCTTGTCCCCTTTGTCGCCGGAATCGCCCTTGTCGCCGGGGAGGCCGGGCGCGCCGTCGTTGCCCGGCGGGCCTTGCGGGATGGTGGTGATTTCGTCGTGCAGGCCGTTGAGTTACGCGCGCATGTCCGCGGCGTAAGCCAGCGAGTTGTCGGCGGGAAAGTTGGGATCGAAGGGCATGGGGGGAAAGGTTTGAAGGTTGAGAGACGAGGGATGAAAAGTCGGATGAAGACCAGCCGGTGAGTTTGCCGCGGCTGGTCATTCATCTTTCATAATTCATCCTTCATCCTTCATCCTTGGTTTACGGCGCCATCATTTCCTCGAGGTTGCTCGGCGGGCCGTCGCCGTCTTTGCCGATGGCGATCACGCGCACGAAATGCTTCGTGCCGCTGGTCAGCCCGGTGATGGTGAAGCTCCGCTTCGTGACCACCGCGAACTCCGTCCACGGGCCGCCGGCGTTCGTGGCGAATTGCACGCGGAACGATTTCGCGCCCGGCACCTTGCCGAACTTGCCCTTGAGCGAAGCGGGGGAGCGTGCCCATCTTCACTTCCAGGTTCAGCGGTGCGATCAACTCGGACACGCCGCCGCCGGTGACGATCTCGAAGCCCGCGCCGAGCAGGAAGTCCGGCGAGACGTTCTCGCCTTCGAGCGACGACGCGAGCTTGTCCGGGTCCTCGATCCCCTGCGCATCCAGCCCGTTGATTTCCGCCGTCTGCGTCTGCGCGAGTTGCGCGGTCGCGTCGCGCGTGTTGCGTTTGGTTTCCAAGGTGTTGCCGCTCGTCTGGAGCGCGGTGCCCTTGGTGGTGAACGCGGCGTAGGCCGCGAGCGTGCTGACTTTTCCGCCGACCTTCTTCATGAGCTGGAAGCGATCATCGAAGGACAGGTTGGCGAAGTTTCTCCGGATTTTTGCCATAATCTTTTTTGGTTTTGCCGGGCTCGACCGCGACTGTCCGTGGTAGAAAACGTTCCCTTCAAATCCACGACCCCAACTGACCACGGACCACGGACCACGGACTTACCCGACGAGCCAATTCAGGATCGCCTTCTGCGTGTGCAGCCGGTTTTCCGCCTGCGTGAAGATCGTGTCCGCGTGCGCCTCGAAAGTTTCGTCGTCAATTTCCTTCCCGCGATACGCCGGCAGGCAGTGCATGACGAGCGCGCCGGGCTTGGCGTGCTGGAGGAGCGCGGCGTTGATCTGGTAGCCGCTCAAAATTTTGATGCGCTCGGCGGCCTCGGCCTCCTTGCCCATCGAGACCCACACGTCGGTGTAGAGCACGTCGGCATCCTTCGCGGCGGCTTCGAGATTTTCCAGGCACAGCACTTTGCCGCCGCCGGTGAAATTAAAATGGCGCACCTTGTCCCGGCCCGCGCCGGAGTCGAACGCGTGGCACGAGCCGGCGCGCGAGAGCAGCGCGTCGGTGGGTTGGAATTGCGGCGGCGCGGCGATGCGCAGCTCGAAGCCGAGCGTCGCCGCGGCGAAGACCCAGCTCGCCGGCACGTTGCACGCGCCATCGCCGACGAACGTCACCACTTTTCCCTGAATCGGCCCGAGCCGTTCCTGCACGGTGAAGATGTCCGTGAGGATCTGGCACGGATGCTCGTCGTCGGTGAGGGCGTTGATGGTCGGGACTTTTGCCAGCTCGGCGAACTGTTCCACGTCCGCCTGCGCGAAGGTGCGGATGACCGCGCCGTGGATCATGCGGCCGAGCACGCGCGCGGTGTCCTTGATGGGTTCGCCGCGGCCAAGCTGGATTTCGTTCGCGGAAAGAAATGTCGGCACGCCGCCGAGTTCGCGGATGCCGACCTCGAACGACACGCGGGTGCGCGTGGAGGACTTCGTAAAGATAAGCGCCCAGTGCTGGCCGGCGAGCGGCTGCCGCGTGTGCCGGCCCCGTTCGTGTTTGAACACGGCCGTGCTTTGCAGCACCGCCTCCATGTCGGCCCGCGAAAGTTTTTCCAATGACAGCAGATGTTTCATGGCTCTTGCGTTCCCCGCCATCCGGGGAAGGGCGGAGCATAGGATTCACGCGGCGGAGCGCAAAACTTTTTTCAGGGATACGTCGTGCCACCGGCTCAACAGCGTGACCGAGCAGATCGCGCCGACCAGCGCGAAGAACATATCCCACTGCGTGTCCCACGGGTCGCCCTGCGTGCCGAGGAAATCCGTCGCCGCGTCGCCGGTGAGCAGCGCAGTCCACCATTCGACGAACTCGTAGCCCGCGCTGAACGCGAGGCACACGCACACGACGAGAAACGCGAGCCACTTGCCACGCGGAAGCGGTGACGTGCGCAGCAGCAGTTCGCGCACGAACACCGCCGGCACAAAACCCTGCGCGAAATGTCCGAGCCGGTCGTAGTGGTTGCGCGCGAGGCCAAACGCGTCGCGCGCCCACTCGCCGAGCGGCACCTTCGCGTAAGTGTAGTGCCCGCCGACGGCGAGGATGACGGAGTGAATCGCGAAGAGGTGCAGGCACAGTGCCGAGAGCGGGAATTTTTTGTGCGTGAACGCGAGCACCACGAGTCCGAGCCACACCGGCGCGTTTTCCATCGCCCACGTGAAGCGGTCGGCCTTCGGCGCGATGCCCAGCGCGATCTGCACCGCGACGATCAGGCTGATGAGCCAGGGCAGGGGCATGGTGGGGCTATAGGGAAGGCGTCTTGAGCAACCACTCAGGTTCCGGTTCGCGTCCCGGCTTCCACGGCTGATCCCCAATTTGATGGGCAGCACAGACGAAGGCGTTCAGCTTTTTGTCCCAAGCGTAGCGGTGGGTGAGTCCGGTCCCGTGGACGTTGCTGTAATAGCCGGAAAAAAATCCATCGGGAGCGGGCTCATCGTATCCAGAAAATGCAGTTGATTCACCATCGTGGCCGTTGGGGATTCCATACTCGTCACCGATCACCGGCAGTTCATAAACTCCGCCACTAGGTTTGATGGAAAAGATTTTGTAGTCCCAACTGTTGCAACCGCCGTATTGGCCGATGGTAAAATCAATCTGTCCGTCGTGGTTGAAGTCGGCGAAGCAAAGATTCCACGGGCTGCTAACAAACCAAAGCTCCGACTCGGGCTCTTCCGGACAAAAGAGCAGGTTCAAATCGGTCCGGATGGTTTTGTGGCCGGCAAGTTTCACCTCAATCACAAAGCGACCTTCAAACTTCTCACACTCGCCGCCGCACCAGACGTTGGTGTCGTAGTAACGCCGCCCTGAAACCATGATGACCCGGATGCGATCCCGGGCCCCGTCGCCATTCAGATCACGCCACGAGGTGGTGAGGACTTGCTCAGACGCCGCGTTAAGTGGTGAGCAGCAAACCAGCAGCAGCACGATCATTTCGGAAACGCGAGCCTTCATGTCGGTCAGGCGATGGACTTCACCACCGACTCGATTATGCCGATGCCTTCCGCGGCGTCGGCCTTGCGGAGATTCAGCGCGGGCAGGAGCCGCACGACCTGCGCGCCGCTCGGGATGGTCAGCAGGCCGGCATCGTGGAGGCGGTTCACGAACTGGAGCGAGGGCGATTTGTCGATGTTGGCGAAGGCGGGAATCTTTTCCTTCTCGGCCAGCTCGAAGCCCATCATGAAGCCGAGGCCGCGCACGGCGGTGACGACATGCGGATAGGCGCCGGCGATCCTTTCCAACTCGCCCTTGAGCCACGCGCCGAGTTCGCGCGCGTTGTTCGCCAGCCGGTCGCGCTCGATGACCTCCATGATCTTGAGCGCGACGGCGCAACCGAGCGGCGTGCCGCCGTAAGTCGTGCCGTGCGTGCCCGCGCCGAGCAGGTCGGCAAACTTGTCGCGCACCCAGAACGCGCCGATGGGAAATCCGCCGCCGAGGGACTTCGCCATCGAGAGGCCGTCGGGGAGAAACTCTTCCCCGCCCGAGACGCCTTCGAGCAATCGCTGGAAGCTCTGAAATTTTCCCGTGCGGAAATGCCCGCATTGCACGCCGTCCATGAGGAGCAGCAGGTTCTTCTCGTCGCACAACGCGCGCAGCCCGAGCAGATACTCCGGCGTCGCCGGCGCGATGCCGCCCTCGCCCTGGATGCCTTCGATGAGAATGGCGGCGGTGGCCGGCGAGATCGCGTCGCGCATCGCGGCGAGGTCGTTGAACGGCACGTGGCGAAAGCCCGCGACGGCCGGCTCGAAGCCTTTCTTCACTTTCTCCTGCCCCGTGGCCGCGATGCCCGCGAGCGTGCGGCCGTGGAAGCAGTTCAGCGCCGTGATGATTTCGAAGCGGCCCTCGTCGTGGCCGAATTTGCGCGCGAGCTTGTAGAGACCCTCGTTCGCCTCGGCGCCGCTGTTCGCAAAAAAAACTTTTCCCGGCGCAAGGTGCTTCACGATCTGCTGCGCGAGCCGGCCCTGT
>JACQFS010000252.1 GCA_016199935.1 Verrucomicrobiota bacterium | reverse complement strand
CCGTTCTTCATCTGCGGCCCCGCGGTGGTGAACCCCGGACGCACGAACACCACGCCGGTGCATCTCGTGGATGTGTTCTCCACGATCCTCGAACTCGCCGGCATCAACGTCGCCGCCACGCTCGCGAACTCGACGAACGCCGTGGACTCGAAAAGTCTCCTGCCCGTTTTGCAAAACCAGCCCGACGTGGCGCGCTACACGTTCAGCGAGTATTACAGCACGAACGCGACGTTCACGACGAACTCCGGCCGCGCCATCCGCAACGCCGACTACAAGCTCATCCGCCAGACCAACGGCACGGAATTTTTCTTCAACCTCGCCGCCGATCCCTACGAGGGCGCGAACCTGCTGCCGCTCGCGACCGGCACCGTGGCCTGGTCGAACTACAACGCGCTCGTGCTGCGGCTCGCCGATTTTCAATCCGTGCTGGCGGCGCCGACGATGCTGAGCAACGGACTGAGCAACGTTGTGTTCAACGTCTCCGTCACGCGCAACCCCAGCCTCAACTACGCGCTCTGGCGCGCACCCCTGCTCGGCAATGACCTTGCGTGGGCACCCGTGACGAACGCGACCATCATCACCAACGGCACGACGAGCGTGATTCTCCGCGACTCCAACGCCGTCAGCGCGGCGCTCTACTACCGTGTGATGGCCACCACGCCATGAGTGCCATTTGGAGCGCGGTGGCAAGCGCAGCGCGGCGCCGCTTTCGTGGCGCGCGGATCGTGGTTTGCCACGCGAAAGCGCCGTCGTCGCTGCGCTCGGCCGGCGCAGTCCAAATGGGCGCCGCCATTCTCGCCCTGTTGACGACTGTCGCCAGCGCCGCCGAACTTCAACTCGAAATCACCCCCACGCATGACGGTGCGCGGCTCCTGCTCGACTCGCTCCGCTACCCGCTGCGCAGCGGGGAGACCATTTCCATCACGCGACTGAGTTATCTGCTCGGCGGGTTCGCGCTTGAGAAAAAATCCGGCGGCTGGGTGGAACTCTCCGGGCAGATTGCGTGGATGGATGCCGCCGCGCGCCGCAGCACCGTCACGCTGGAAAAAATTCCTGCCGGCGAATATCGCGCGCTGCGTTTCGCCGTGGGCCTCGACTCCACAACGAACAAAGGCGACCCCGCGAAGCACGCCGCCGATCATCCGCTGAACCCGAACCTCAACGGCCTGCACTGGACGTGGCAGAGCGGCTACATCTTTCTGGCGGTGGAGGGGATGTTCACGGAGCGCGGAGCTCCAGCTCCGCGTGTTACTCAACCCGCATCCCAACGTGCGGAGCAGGAGCTCCGCGCTCCGCCGATGCGCGGATTCTCCTACCACTTCGCCAACGATTGGAATCGCACCGTCATCACCGTTCCGCTCGAACTCGCGCTCACCGATCAACCCGCCGCCGTCGGCCTCGCGTTCGATCTCGCCGCGCTGTTCAACGCCCCGCGCCCCGTCTCGCCCGCGCGCGACGGCGACTCGACCCACTCGCGCGAGGGCGATCCCATCGCCGCCGCGCTCAGGGCGAATCTCGCGAACGCCTTCCAGCTCCGCGGCATCACCGACGCCACCGTCGTCGCGAAGCGCGCACCGGTGAAGCCGCTGTATCTCCCGGCGAAGTTCACGCCGTTCAAATTTCAGATGAGCGGAAAATTTCCCGTGCCCGACCTGCCGCGCGACAATCCGCTGCTCGAAGAACGCGTCGCGCTCGGCGAAAAACTTTTTCACGAGCCGCTGCTCTCGCGCAACAACACGCAGTCCTGCGCCACGTGCCACGACGCGCGCCACGCCTTCACCGATCCGCGCCGCTACAGCCTCGGCGTGGACGGGCAGGTCGGCACGCGCCACGCGATGCCGCTTTTCAACCTCGCGTGGAAGACGAGCTTCTTCTGGGACGGCCGCGCGCCAAGCCTCCGCGCACAGGCGCTCATGCCGATTCAGGATCACACCGAGATGGATGAGAAGCTGGAGCGCGTGGTCACCAAGCTCGGTAGCAGCCGACGTAAGGAGGCTCTGAATTCTGATTCCACACTCCGCACTCCGCACTCCGCATTTGATCAGAGCCTCCTCACGTCGGCTGCTACCTCAGAAAAGGATTACCCCGCGCTCTTCACCACCGCCTTCGGCTCGCCGGAGATCACGCCGGAAAAAATCGGCCTCGCCATCGAGAACTTCCTGCTCACGCTCACGAGCTTCGACTCGAAGTTCGACCGCGCGATGCGCGGCGAGGCCGAGCTCACGGCCGACGAGCGGCGCGGCTTCGAACTGTTCTTCACCGAATACGAGCCGCGCTCGGGCCAGCGCGGCGCGGATTGCTTCCACTGCCACGGCGGCGCGCTCTTCACCGACCACCAGTTCCACAACAACGGCCTCGACGCACGCCACGCCACCGACCCCGGTCGCTTCAAGGTCACGGCCGCCGAGTCCGACCGCGGAAAGTTTTCCACGCCCAGCCTGCGCAACGTCGCGCTCACCGCGCCCTACATGCACGACGGCCGCTTCGCCACTTTGGAGGAAGTCATCGCGCACTACGCTACCGGCCTGAAGCGCAGTCCCACGCTCGACCCGAATCTCGCCAAGCATCCCGACGGCGGCGTGCCGCTGGGCGCGGAGGAACGGCGCGCGCTCGTGGCGTTCTTGCGAAGTCTGACCGATGAGCGTTACCTCTCCGCCAAGCCCGTCGTCTCCAGCAACACACCCGACACACAATCATCCGCCAAACCAAAGGCCATCCCATGATCACCATTCTTTCCAACACCCGCCGCCAGTTTCTCCGCGGCCTCACGTTCAGCGCCGCCGCGCTCGCGGCGCCCGGCGCCTTCGCCGAGGCGCTCACGCGCACGCCCCGGATGACCGAGGGGCCGTTCTATCCGGACAGGCTCCCGCTCGACACCGACAACGACCTGCTGATCATCAACAACCAGACCACGCCGGCCATCGGGGAGATCACGCACCTCAGCGGCCGCATCCTCAGCGCGTCCGGTTCGCCCGTGCGCAATGCGGTCGTGGAAATCTGGCAGTGCGACCAGCACGGCGCCTACATCCACAGCCGCTCCGGCAATGCCGCCAATCGCGACCGGAATTTCCAGGGCTACGGCCGTTTCCTCACCGACGCCCGGGGCCAGTATTATTTCCGCACCATCAAGCCGGTGCCGTATCCGGGCCGCACGCCGCACATTCACTTCGCCATCAACCGCGGCAGCCGGCGCGTGCTCACGACGCAGATGCTCATCAAGGGACATCCCGGCAACGAGCGTGACGGCATTTTCCGCAGCATCACCGACCCGAAGCTGCGCGCCGCCGTGATGACCGAGTTCAAGCCGATGCCCGGTTCACGCGCGGGCGAGTTGACGGCCGACTTCGACTTGGTGCTGGATTACACCCCGGAGGCGTGAGCCCCGTCCCGCGAGCCGGGCAACTGCACGGTGACCGTCGTCCCTTCCCCGACAGTGCTCGTGGCGCCGATGGTCCCGCCGTGCGCGTCCACAATGGCTTTGCAGATGGCAAGGCCGAGGCCGGCGTGGCCGTTGGCGCGCGAGCGCGACGAGTCGGCGCGGAAGAAGCGTTTGAAAATATTCGGCAAATCCTCCGGCGCGATGCCCCGGCCTGTGTCGGTGATCTTCAGGACGGCAGAGCCATTTTCCACCGAGGTTGCGACTTGGATTTCGCCGCCCTCTTTATTGTAGTGAATGGCGTTCGTGAGGAGGTTCGTGATGACTTGGGCGAGGCGTTCGGCACCGCCGAGGGCGGCGGTCGGGGCGAGGGCGCAGTGAATTTTGAGGCCGCGCGGACCGGCGAGCGGTCGGATGTGTTCGACGCACGTGCGCGCGATTTCCGCGAGGTCAACGGGCTTGCGGCGGATGTCCTCCTGCCCGGCGTCGAAGCGGGAAAGTTCGAGCAGCGACTCGGTGAGCCGGCGCATCTGCTGCGCGGTGTCGAGGCAGGCTTCCACCGTCTCGCGATACTCGGCGGCGGTGCGTTCGCGGGTGAGCGTGGTCTGCGCCTCGGAAATCATCACGGCGAGCGGCGTGCGCAGTTCGTGCGAGGCGTCGGCGGTGAATTGCTTCTGCTGCGCGAACGCGGCTTCGAGCCGGGCGAAGGTGGAATTCAAAACGCCCGCGAGCCGGCCGAGTTCGTTCTTCGAATCGGCGGTGTGAATGCGCTCGGAAAGATTGCCCGCCGAGATGCGGCTGGCCGCGGCGCTGATTTCCTCCACCGGCCCGATGGCGCGCGTGGTGAGCCACCAACCGCCGCCCAGTCCAAGCGCGAGCACCGTGCCGCCTGCGGCGAGCAGCCACAGGCTGAATCGTGCCATCGCGGCCTCGTGCGCCGCGATGGAGCGGCCGGCGAGCACGCAATCGCCAAGCTCGGTGAAATGCCAGGCTTCACGGAACTCGCCGCGCATTCGTGAGTGCCGACGTGTGTCGCGGTCGGCGCGTTCCGGGCGCGCGAGTTCGGCGGGGGCGTTGGTGGAATGCTTGAGCAGCGCGCCATCGCGATACCAGACCATGTAGTAATGCGCACCCGCCCGGCCTTCATCGAAGAGGCTCTCCGATTCGGGCGAGAGCCTGATCTCGCGCGGGCCGGTGCGCGTCGTCTTCGCCCCGGCATCGGGCGGCGGGGGTGGACGCTTGCCGGTTTTCTCGAAGTCCGTGCGCTTCTGCCCCGGCTCCGGCGGAGGTCCGCCGCGCACGGCGCTGCTGAGGATGGCGACACGGCGCTCGAGATCCTCGTCAATCTGGCCGAGCAAATGGATTCGCTGGAGCTGATAAACCGTCACGCCGAATCCGCACAGCACCGCGACGAGCAGAAAGCCCAGCCACAATTGCAAACGGAAGCGGATGGAGTTCGCGAACATCGGGTCAATGACGAATGACGAATGGCGAGTGTCGTATGAGAAAGCAGTTGCGCGCCGGTTGCCTCGCCGGCTCGCCATTCGTCATTCGGAATTCGTCATTCATTCCACGCAGTATCCCTGCCCGCGCCGCGTGGCGATCACGTCCGCGCCGAGCTTCTTGCGGATGCTGAACACGTGCACGTCCACGAGATTCGAGAGCGTGTCGTCAGTCTCATCGAACAGGTGCTCGTAAAGCGTCGTGCGCGAGACGACTTCGCCGCGGTGCAGCGCGAGGTATTCGAGGATGGCGTATTCGCGCGCGGTGAGCGTGACGGCCTCGCCGTCGCGCGTGACCGAGCGGGCGCGCGTGTCGAGTGTGACGTTGCCGAGTTGAATCGCCGACTTCGCCTGTCCCGCCGAGCGGCGGATGATGGCGCGCAGGCGGGCGAGAAGTTCATCGAGGTCGAATGGCTTGGTGAGATAATCGTCCGCGCCAGTGTCGAGGCCGCGCACGCGGTCGCGGCTCGCGTCGCGCGCGGTGAGCATCAGCACGGGCGTCTGCTTTTCCTCGCGGAGTTTTTCGAGCAACTGCCAGCCGTCGAGGTTCGGCAGCATCACGTCGAGCACCACGGCGTCGTAGTCGTAGGTCGTCGCCTTGTGGAGTCCCTCGTCGCCGGCGTCGGCGGTGTCCACGGCGTAGCCCGCCTCGCGCAACGCCTTGGCGAGGCTGCGGAGCAGGCGCGGTTCATCTTCGACGACCAGGATTCTCATGAGCGCGGTGGCGGCCGGATTTCTAGCACCGGCGGGCGGCGGCGACACGTCAATTAGCATGGCGAAGACGGAGGCTAGCCGATGGCGGATTAAGGACTCATTAAATTGCCGCGGGTCCGTCGCGAATCTTCCCGCAAAGTTTTTCACAGCCTTAATTTTGCCTTAATCGCATCTTGGGCAGACTGGCGGCACGAAACTCAGAATCCAATCCGTTCCGCCCTTCTTCGCGGCGATCGTTGCGCTGTTGGCTTCATTGTCTCCGGTGCGCGCGCAGTTCGTTTCCGATGGCGCGACGAACGTGATCAATGGCGGGTCCGCCGATGCCGGCGGCGACCTCGTGGTCGGCACCAACGGGCCGAACACCACGCTCATCACCACCAATGGCGGGGTCGTCACGTTCGCCGGCGCGGTCATCGGCCAGAATTCCGGCAGCTCGAACAATCTCGCCATCGTGACCGGCAGCGGCTCCTCGTGGTCCTCGACCAGTGGCGGAGCGCTTTCAGTCGGGCAATCCGGCTCGTGGAACACGCTGCTGATCACGAGCGGCGGGCGCGTCACAAATGCCGCGGGAACCGTTGGCCTGAATACCGGCGCGTCGAGCAATTCGCTGACGGTCTCCGGCACCGGATCGTCGTGGACCGTCAACGACATCCTCCTGGTCGGCAGCAGCGGCTCGGGCAACCGGCTGCTGATCTCGAACGCGGGTTTCGTTTTCAGTAGCAACGCCTGGCTCGGCGGCTCCTCTGGTTCGAGCAACAACGAGGCGCTCATCACCGGCACCAATTCCCTCTGGAGCAACCGCACCGGACTGCACGTCGGGAACAACGGCAGCTTCAACCGCATGACCATCTCCGCTGGCGGCGCGGTCTGGGATCTCGGCTTCGGGAATCTCGCCTTCATGTCCAGCAGCCGCAGCAACGAACTGCTCGTCACCGGTGCCGGTTCCATCTTGAGCAACTCGTTGCTCATGTATGTCGGCAACGGCGGCAGCGGCAACCGCATGACCATCACCAACGGCGGGCGCGTGGTGAACTCCTCCGGCTGGATCGGCTTCGCGACCACCAGCAGCAACAACGAAGCGATCGTGACGGGAACAAATTCGCTCTGGAGCAACCGCACGGATCTCGCGGTGGGCTACAGCGGCGCGGGCAATCGCCTCACAGTCAGCAATGCGGCCGTCGTCTCCGTCGCGAGCAATGCTTACGTTGGGTTCGATCCTGCGACTTCGAGCAACAACCTGCTCGTAGTCGCCGGCGGCACTTTGCGCGCGACCAACGCGGCGGCCGGCGCGCTCGACATTCGCAGCGGCACCAACCGGCTCGACTCCGGGCTGGTGGACATCACCTCGCTCGTGATGGCGAACGCGGCGGGCGCGTTTGTTTTCAATGGCGGCACGCTCAATGTCCGCGCGTCGCAGGTCGCCAATGGTCAGGCGTTGCAAATCGGCGACGGCAGCAGCGCGGCGACGTGCAACCTCGCCGGCAGCGGCGCTCATTCGTTCGCCGATGGACTTAGCCTCTCGCCAAACGCGGTGTTGACGGGCCTCGGCACGATCACCGGCGCCGTCACCAACTCGGGCACGCTCCGGCCCGGCGCGCCGTTCGGCAGCCTCGCGCTCACCGGCGATCTCCAGTCCACCGCTTCGGGCAGCGCGGCCTTCCTCATCGGCGGCGCGGCGTCGAGCAACTACAGCGCGCTAAATGTGTCGGGCGTCGCGGCTTTCGCAGGCGCATTGAGCGTGGCGCTGACGAACGGCTATCTGCCGGCGGCGACAAACAGTTTCACGTTGATGACCTTCGGCTCGTCGTCCGGCGCGTTCACCAACGCCACCAACGGCGGCACCGTCGTGACCGCCGACGGGAACTACGCGTTCCACGTCACGTATTCGGCGACGAGTCTGGTCCTCAGTAATTTTCAACCCGCGCTCGGCATCACCAACTCTTCGGTGCCGGCCGGCTCGCTCAACGTGGCTTACTCCACCACGCTCGGGGCCGGCGGCGGCATCGCGCCTTATTCGTGGTCGCTCGCGGCGGGAGCGCTGCCCGGCGGCGTGACGTTGAGCGCCGCGGGCGTGCTGGCCGGCACGCCGACCAACGCGGGCAATTTCAACTTCGCCGCGCGCGTGACCGACAACACCGGCGCGACGGCGACGAAAACTTTTTCGCTGCTCATTTACCTCGCCATCGCGGGCAACGGCGAGGGCATCCTGCATCCGCTCTCGACGAACACCTACGCGGTGACCAACGGCGGGAGCGTCGTGCCGGTGCCGGCGGGGATGGTGTTCGTGCCGGCGGGCGCGTTCACGATGAACACGGGCACCAACGCCTCGAACGTCACGATTGACGCCTACTGCATCGGCAAGTTCCACGTCACCTGCGCGGAATACAAAGCGTTCCTCGACGCCAACGCTTCCGTCAGCGCGCCGTCGTATTGGACGAACCGCAATTATCCCGCGGGCAAGGCCAGCCATTGCGTGCTCTACGTTTCGCTGACGAATGCGGTGAAGTATTGCGCGTGGGTCAGCTCGAACGCCGGCTGGACCGCGATCATCCCGTCGGAGCCGCAGTGGGAAAAAGCCGCGAAGGGCACGAACGCGTGGTCGTATCCGTGGGGCACCACGCAGCAGACCGGCTACACCAACGGCGTGCTCAGCACGCGGATGAATTACAACGGCGTGTGCTCGGCCTATTACTGGACGAACGCCGGCAGCTCGAATGTTTTCTTCGACAACCTCAACTCGCCCTACTACGGCCAGACGATGGCGCTGACGAATCTCGTCGCCTACGACACGAACGGCGCGGCCAGCGCCTTTACCATCAGCTCCAGCGGCAGCGTGAGCGCGTGGGTGGATCACAACACGTGGACAGGTTTCATCTACACGGACCTCTTCACCGCCGTGAACAACGTCGGCGGCACCACGACGCCCGTCGGCACTTACACCAATGGCGCGAGTCCCTGCGGCGCCCACGACATGGCGGGCCAGTGCTGGGACTGGACGAGCACGCAGTTCATCGCCGTCAACGGCGCGGAGGCGGGCCAGCTCGTGAACAACGTGCGCGGCGGTTCGTGGTATGCCACGGGCAACAGTTGCCGCACCTACAACGTCGGCGAGGGCCGGCTCGGCTCGGGCGCGTTCAACACCATCGGCTTCCGCATCGCGATGATCCCGAATGTCGTGAGCCTCGCGCTCACGATCACCAGCACGTCACCGCTCGCAGTCGGGACCAACGGCGTCCCCTACACAAATGCGCTCGCCGCGAGCGGTGGCACCGCACCGTATTCATGGGACGTGAGCGCCGGCGCGCTGCCCGGCGGTCTTTCGATGGACACCAACGGCGTCGTGAGCGGCACGCCGACCAACGCGGGCGCGTTCAACTTCACCGCGCGCGTGACCGACAGCACGAATGGCGTCGCGACCAACGCGTTCGCGCTCACCATCGTCACCGCGCCGCTGGCGATCACGACGGCGTCGCCGCTGCCGGGCGGAACGGTGGGCACGGCCTATTCGCAAACACTCGCCGCGAGTGGCGGCTCGCCGGGATACGCGTGGTCGTTGAGCGCGGGAACTTTGCCCGGCGGGATTTCGTTCGGCACGAACGGCGCGTTGAGCGGCACGCCGACGAATGCGGGCGCGTTCAACTTCACCGCGCAAGTCACCGACACGACAAATGGAACGGCCGCCAAGGCGTTTGCGTTGACCATCGGCTCGACCAATCCGGTGGTCGATCATTTCACCTGGCTCTGGACGCCCGCGACGGCGAACGCGGGCATGCCGTTCGCCGTGTGGCTCGCGGCGCGCGATGCGGCGAACCAGCCCGTCACCAGTTTCAACGGCGTGGCGAACGTGTCCGCCGCGAGCAGCAGCGGTGGTGGCGGCGGATCGAACTCGCCCATCGTCATCACCGAGATGGCGCCGGGCAGCGAGGCACAGATCGAATTGCAAAATGTTTCCAGCGCGACCGTGGACACGACCGGCTGGTTCCTCCGCATCAACGATGACACGAACGGCATCAACAACGTCAACGCCACCACCTACACTCTGCCGGCGAGCCTGGCTCCAGGCGAGTTGGTGCGCGTCACCGAGTCGTCGGGCAACACCAACGGCGGGCGCACTTACTTCGGCAGCGCGATCGCGTGGAGCAACGTGCCGAACAAACGCTACGGCTGGATCGCGCTCTTCGACGCGACCTCGACGTTGCGCGATTTCTTCGCGTGGGGCTGGAACTCCTCGGACCTCGCGGGCTTCAGCATCACCGTCAACAGCCAGACGATCACGCTGGTGAATCAGTGGAGCGGCCCCGGCGCGACGCCCGGCACCGGCACACCCGGTTCCTACACGACCGACTCATTTCAGCGCAGCGGCACGAACGACAGCGACTCGACGAATGGCTGGGCGTGGTTCCACGGCGCGACGAACGTGGACGCCACCACGCTCGGTGCCACGAACGCCGGCCTCATTCTCCCGTGGGCGAACACCGGCGGCACGCCGCTCGGCATTTCGCCGACGAACATCACCTTCAGCGGCGGACAGTTCCTCGGCTACCTCACGGTCGCGCAGGCGGCGAGCGCGGTGACGCTCACGGCGACCGACGTCTCGAACCGCACCGGCGTTTCCGCCTTGTTGGAGGTCGGCGCCGCGCTGGTCAGCACCGCGGGCGACGGCATTCCCGACGCTTGGAAAGTCGCCAACGGCTTCGACACGAATGCAAGCATCGCCACGCTCGACAGCGATGGCGACGGCCGGAACAACCTCGCCGAGTTCCGCGCCGGCACCGATCCGAATTCTTCGGCGTCGCAGCTTGGCGTCGCGACCTCCACGCTGCTGCCGGGCGGACAGTTTCAAGTCACGTGGCCCGGCGTGGCCGGAAAACTCTACCGCCTCCGCACCAGCGGCGACCTGGCCTCGTGGCAGTTCGTCAGCCCGCTGATCCTCGCCACCAACACCGGCCCCCAATCCGTGAGCCTCGATCCCGGCGGCGCGGCGAAACTTTTCGTCATCGTGGAAATCGCGCCAGCGCAGTGACGCCGGCTTAACGGCAGCTTAATCGGGCCCGGTCTAGGCTGGACGCAACGAAATGAAAATTGTGCTGATGAAAATTTTCCCCGCGCCGCCGCCGGTTCCCCGCCGGCTTCAACTGTCAATCACACGTTGGGTTTTGGGGCTGTTCGCCCCGTGGTGGATGGGGCGGCGCGGGACTTTCCGTTCACCCATCACCCCCCACATCGCATGCATCTGATCACCTCCAAGTCACTCGACAGCCGCCGCCGCTTTCTGTTTCAACTCGCGGCCACCGGCGCGTTCTTCACCGTGCGCGGGCTTTACGCCGAGGCGCTTACGCTCACGCCGCGCCTCACCGAGGGGCCGTATTTTCCCGACAAGCTCCCGCTCGACCAGGACAATGACCTAATCCGCGTCACCAACGACATCACGCCCGCCGTCGGCACGGTGACGAATGTCGGCGGGCGCGTGCTCGACCGCGGCGGCGCGCCAGTGAAGGGCGCGCTGGTCGAGTTGTGGCAGGCGGACGACAGGGGTTGTTACATCCACTCGCGCGGCGAACAGCGCGGGCAGAAACGCGACCCGCATTTTCAGGGCTACGGAAAATTCGAGACGGCGTCCGATGGCGGCTGGCGTTTCCGCACCGTCAAGCCCGGCCTCTACACGGGGCGCACGCGGCACTTTCATTTCGGCGTCACACTGCCGGGCCAGCGGCGCTTCACCACGCAACTCATGTTCGCCGGCGAGCCGGGCAACGCGCGCGACATGGTGCTCAATGAAGTCCGCGACGCCGCGCAGCGCGCCTCGATCATCCGCGAGTTCAAGGCCGACCCCGCCACGCGCGAGCTTGCCGGCACGTGGGACATCGTGATGGGCGCGACGGCCGGCGACGAACGGCGCGAGCGCGGACCCGGCGGGCCGCCGCCCAAAGGCAGACCGCCCGGCGGCGAGCGACGGCCGCCGCCCGCCTGACTTGCGCGCGCCCGATGCCGGGAACCACGGCGTCGGTCGCGCGTTTGAAAACGAGAAGCAACCCAGGCAACCCAACCAACCTGATGAAATGAAACCGAACCGCATCCTCACACCACCGCACACGTTCCACATCCCGCTCGACCGCCGCCGCTTTTTCAAAAGCATGGCTCTCGCGTCCGCGGGCTTCACGCTGCCCGGCTATCTCGCCGAGGCGCTGACCTACGCGCCGGAGGTGACGCAGGGGCCGTATTATCCGCTCGCGAACAACATCCCGCTCGACAAGGACAACGACCTGATCCATCTCAACAACAATCTCACCGCCGCCACCGGAATCATCACCTACGTCACCGGCCGCGTGCTCGATGCGAGCGGCAATCCGGTCAAGGGTGCGCTCGTCGAGTTGTGGCATTGCGACAGCCCCAGCCCCAACACCGCCGGCGCGCAGTGCAATTATTTGTATTCCGCCAGCGCCACCCGCAACCCGGCGATGGACGCGAATTTCCAGGGCTTCGGCCAGTTCCTCACCGGCACGGGCGGCTTTTACAAATTCCGGACCATCAAGGCGGGGCTGTATAACAGCCGCACGCGGCATTACCATTTCGGCATCACCTTTCCGGGCATGACCGCGCGTAAGACGACGCAGTTGTTCTGGAACGAAACGACGAAGGACACCAACGGCACCAACTGGGCCACGCAAAACTCGAATGACTCGGTCTGGGCCGGCATCACCGACGCCAACCAGCGCGCGTCGGTGACGAAGGACTTCACGGTGGTGGACGTGGCGACGGGCGCGGTCGCGACGAGCTGGGACATCGTGATGAATTACACGCCGGTGGACCCGACCTATCCGGGCAGCGGCTTCGTGGTGCCCGGTTCGGTGGTCGCGGGGCCGGGCGGCACGAACCGCTTTCAGGTCAGCATCCCGGCCTACACCAATTACACCTACGAGGTATATGGCAACCCGACGCTGCTGAACTTCGGGAGCAACGTCACCAACTGGACATCGCCCTACCTCACCAACCTGAGCTGGGCCGCGCTGCCGTTCGCGTTGACGCCGGCGGGCGCGCTGGCCACCAACAAGTTCACCGCCACGAGCAACGGGACGCTCAACCTCTACCTCACCGCGCCGCCGGAGAAGGGGTTTTATTTCATCTCCTTCCGCGTGCCGGGGGCGAACACGGGAATACCGTGAGTGGCGCGCGACATCGTGCTCCACGTCGTGGCGCGTAAGTTCTTGGCTCCCGCCTTCATTTTCCCTTAATCCGCACGCACGTAAGCTTCGCGACAACGAATCCAAAATGAAAACCACCGCCTTTATCCTCGTCCTCGCCGCCTTCGCCACGTCCGCCTTCGCTGCGGCCGACCTCACCAAACTCCCGCCCGCCGCCAAGCAGACCGGCGTGACCTACGCGAAGGACATCAAGCCCATCCTCGAAGCGTCCTGTTTCCGTTGCCACGGCGAGCGGCAGCAGAAGGGCGATCTCCGTCTCGATTCGCTCGAAGCCGCGCTCAAGGGCGGCGAGGACGGCAAGGTCATCCTCGCCGGCAAGAGCGCGGAGAGTCCGCTCGTGATTGCCGTCGCGCAACTCGACCCCAAGACGGCGATGCCGCCGAAACGCGGCGGTGGTCCCGGTGGCAAAGGTGGCCCCGGTGGTCCGGGCGGCCCCGGCGGCGAACGCAAAGCTCCGACCGATGGCAAAAGCCCTGGCACCCCCGGTGGTCCCGGCGGCGCGGGCAAGGGGCCGGATGGAAAAGGATTTGGCGGCAAGGGCGGTCCCGGCGGCGGGCCGCAGTCCAAGCCGCTCACGACCGAACAGGTCGCGCTCGTGCGCGCGTGGATTGACCAGGGAGCGAAGTGACGGCGTTCCGATTTGCGACGGAGAAATGTTTTGCCCTGACAACCTTGAAGACTCCACTCAGCCTCCAAGGCGCCCCATTGTTGTTCTGCCGGGGTTTTCTCCGTCGTCTTTTCTTTGCGGCGAGCCGTCCGCTTCTTTCCGGCTCCCTCGCGCTTGCGATGGCGTTGCCCGCCGCGGCGGGAAGCTGGACGGCTTGGCGCGGCGATGGGACGGGGCAATCGCCGGAGCAGAATTTCCCGACGGAATGGAGCGACACGAAAAACGTCCGCTGGAAAGTTCCCGTGCCCGGCTACGGCTGGTCGTGCCCCGTCATCGCGGGTGATAAAATTTTCCTGACCACCGCCATCACGGAAAAGCAGCAGGCGCCGCTGCGCAAAGGCCCCGGCGGCGGCGAGGACGCGCCCGATGTGATGTATCGCTGGGAGGTGCATTGCTACGACCGGGCGACCGGAAAACTGCTGTGGAACCAGAAAGCCGCCGAGCACAAGCCGCGCTCCGGCAATCATCTCTCAAACACTTTCGCCTCCGAGACGCCCGTGACCGACGGCGAGCGCGTGTATGCCTACATCGGGCAGGTGGGCGTGTTCTGCTACGACCTGAACGGAAAACTTTTGTGGAGCCACGACCTCGGCGCGTATCGCACGCAGGGCAATTGGGGCACGAGCAGTTCGCCCGCGCTCGAAGGCGGGCGGCTCTTCGTGCTGTGCGACAACGCGGAGAAATCTTTCCTCGTCGCGTTCGATGCGAAGTCCGGCAAGGAACTCTGGCGCGTGAGCCGCAGCGAGGGGACGACGTGGAGTTCGCCCATCATCTGGCGCGACACCGCGCGCACCGAACTCGTCGTGATGGGCAGCGGCTACAACCGCGGCTACGACCTCGCCAGTGGCAACGAACTCTGGCGCTGCGCCTCCGAGCGCAGCGTCTCCGGCGGCGGCGGCGGTTCGTTCGGTGTCCCGCCTTCAGGCGGTCCGCGTTCCGGTGGTCCCGGTGGTCCGCCGCCTTCGGGCGGAAAGAGCAAAGGCCCGCCGCCGGGCGAGAAGTCTGGCGATGCAAAATCAAAAGGCAAAGGCGGCGACACAAAAGCCAAGAGCGGCAAGACCGGCTCCGGCGGTTGCAAAGCCTCGCCCGTCGCCACGGCGGAAATGCTCTACGTCGGCATGAGTCCGAAAATCACCGCCACGGAACTCGGCCCGCTGTGGGCCATCAAACCCGGCGCGTCCGGCGACATCTCGCTCAAGCCCGGCGAGACGAACAACGCCTTCGTCGCGTGGTTCCGAATGGATGCCGGCCCGCACTTCACGTCATCGGTCGTGGTGGACGGCCGGCTCTACACGTTCCCGCCGCACGACCGCGGCGTGCTGAGTTGCTTCGATGCGAAGACGGGCGCGACGATTTTTCAGGAGCCTCTGCCGGGTGCGTCCGCGTTCAAGGCGTCGCCGTGCGCGTTCGACGGGAAAATTTTCTGCACTGATGAGGGCGGCACTGCGTTTGTCATCGAGGCCGGGCCGAAGTTCAAGCTGCTCGCCAAAAACCGGCTTGATGAAATGACCTGGTCCTCGCCCGCACTGGTCGGCGGCGCGATTTACCTCCGCACCGTGAGCCACCTGCTTTGCATCGGGGGCGAAAATTTCTCTGCCGACCCTACAACAAAAAAGCCATAGCCAGGCGCGGCCGGGCGGCCTCCTCCGCCCGGCCGCCACCGCTCCAAGTCACCATGAAACTCAAACACCTCATCCTCGCCACCACCTTCGCCTTCACGCTCGCGACCGTCATCGCCGCCGACGCGCCGAAAGACGCGCCTCCCGCGCCGCCGAAAGATTCCGCCAAGAAGAAAGGCCCGCCGCCCGGTGGCAAGAAGGGCGGCCCCGGCGGCCCGTCGCAGGAGAGCGCGGAGATGCAGGCGCTGCTCAAGTCTTTCAACCTCACGCCGGAGCAGCAGGCCAAATACGCCGAGGCCCGCGCCGAGACGAGCAAGAAGATGCGCGAGATCAGCGCAGGCAAGGCCGACGGTTCGATGCCGATGAACGAGGTGCTCAAGCAGGCGCTCGCCTCGCACAAGGCGTTCAACGCCGCCGTGAAGAAAATCCTCTCGCCGGAGCAGTATGAAAAGTGGGAACCGCTCCGCGAAGCCGACCATCACAAAATCGCGCAAGCCCACAAGGAACGCGACGCCGGGAACTCCGCCGCCGACAAGGCGGGCCAGGCCAAACCATCGGCAGGCAAGTCAGCGGCTCCCGCACCGAAGTGAGTCCCTCAAGATCATGGGCACGGAATCATGAAGGCCGGGACACGGTGGTTTTCTTAATTCGCCCTTAAGGTTCACCCGTGTATCGTGCGGGCGTGAAAATTCTCTCGCCCCGATTCGCCGTCGCAACCCTGGTCACCGTGCTCACCGCCGCGTGCGGTTCCGCCCAAGGCCGCACGTTCACCAACCGGGTCACCATCACGCTGCGCGGCGAGCAGCGCGTCATCGAGGCCAATGGCATCCCGGATCACACGCCGGGCCAGTTTCCGCGCCGCGGCAATCCGAACACGATCTCGGAGCAGAAATATAGTTTCACCGTGCCGACCAAGCCGCAGGTCGCCGCGCAGCCGAGTCCCGCGCGCGGCTGGTTCGGCGTCGCGCTCAACGGCGTGCCCTTCGAGGCCGGCACGGCGGAGGTCTGGGGCGAAGGGTGGCGCTACGAGGCCATCGGCGGTTCGATGAACCTCGGCCTCGACGAACACCTCGCGCACGTGCAGCCGACCGGCGCGTATCATTATCACGCCCTGCCCACCGGCCTCATCGCGGGCCTCGGCGGGGACGGGAAGAAGATGCTGCACGTCGGCTGGGCCGGCGACGGCTTCCCGATTTACACGAGCTACGCCTACGCCGACGCGCAGGACGCGAAGAGCGCGCTGAAGAAAATGCGTTCGAGCCATCAACTGAAAAAAGGCACGCGCCCCGGTGCACCCGACGGTCCCGGTGGCAAATACGACGGCGCGTTCACGGCCGACTACGAGTTCGTGAAAGGCAGCGGCGAGCTCGACGAGTGCAACGGCCGCTTCGGCGTGACACCGGAATTTCCGCAGGGCACCTACTACTACTGTCTCACGGCGGAATTTCCGTTCGCGTCACGCCTGTGGCGCGGCACGCCCGATCCGAGTTTCATGAAGCACGGCCCCGGCCCCGGCCCCGGTGGTCCTGGCGGAAGAGGCAAGGGCAAGGGCGGCCCGCCCGGACAAAAGAAAGGCCCGCCCGGCGGCCGCCCGCCCGGCCCGCCGCAGTAGGGCGCGTTGTTTGCGCCGAGGGTGCGGGGGCGGCGCGGATTTGAAATGAACACGCAATCTTTCCGCTCACCCCGGCTCGTCCGGGAGGCGGGCTTCGCGTTGTCCATCGCGTTGCTGCTTTCACTCGCTTCGGTCACGGGTGCCCAGGTCGCCGACCCGAATTCCACGCCGCAGGCCGACGCGTTGTGGAACCGCCTGCTCCGCTACCGCAGCCTCGACCAGTTTCTGTTCGGTCAGGAGGACGCGAATGTCTATGGCATCCAGACGAACAACGCCCGCTGGCTCACCGACAACGACACGAACACCAACCGCTCCGACGTGAAGTCCGTCACCGGCTCGCACCCGGCGGTGTTCGCGTTCAGCCCGCTGGAAGTCGTCGGCGTCGGGCCGAGTCCGCAGACGTGGCTCGGCACGAACGAATGGCGGAACCGCGTCCGGGACGCGCACCGCTGGGGCGGCGTGATCACGATCTACTACCCGCCCGAGCAGGTCTTCTACACCAACGGCTGGGTCGCGCCGACGCTTGCCTCGGTGCAGACCAACGGCATCCACTACGCCGCGCTCACCAACGGCATCCACAACTTCGCCAGCCTGCTCGACGGTTTGCTCGACGACAACGGTGACCCGATTCCGTTCGTGCTGCGCCCGTGGCACGAATACACGGGCGGGTGGTTCTGGTGGTCGCCCGCGAACAACGCGACCGATCAGCAGCAATACATCAACCTCTTCCGCAAGACCGTGGACATCCTCCGCGCGCGCGGGCATCACAGTTGTCTCACCGCGCTTTCGCCGGCGGGACACCGGCTGGGCGTGGACCGCGATTTTTTCTTCGCGTATCCCGGTGACGGCTATGTGGACGTTTATTGCGTGGATGAATACTTCTGCGCGCCGCGCGACTTCGTGGATCAGGGCGGCGGTTATCCGACCAATGCAAAGACCTTCAACCTCGACAGCCAGTTCTGGCAGGCCGTGACCGTCACCGCCGACGCCGTGCTGTCGAAGGAGACCAACGGCATCATCAAGCTCATGGGCATCGCCGAGTTCGGCCCGCCCGACGGCATCTGGGGCAACACGAATCTCACCGCGCAGACGTCGGAAAATTTTTTCAACGGCCTGTTCCTGCCCGGCCTCGTCGCGAACGTCCCGCTCGCCAAACGCCAGCTCATCGGCTATGCGGCCACGTGGCGCAACGCCGGCACCACGCACGGCTGGACGCCGAACACGGCGCATCCCGCCGCGCCCGACCTGGTGGATTTTTACAACGATGGCCGTGCGATTTTTCTGAACGAACTCGGCGCGCACTGGCGGTTTGAAAATGATTTCACCGATTCGCAGGGCGGACTCCCGCTCGCCGCGCCCGCGGGCGCGACCGCGCCGGCGTTCGGCACGAACCATCCGAACCTGCCGCTGCCCGGCTTCCCGACCAACGCGCGCGCCGCCATTTTCGATCCCACGGTTTCCAACGCGCTCGAAAACGCCTCGGCGCAGGCGCTCACCTTCGACGGCGCGGCGCGCAGCTACACCCTCGAGACGTTCGTGCGGCTCGACACGCTGCCCGCGCCCGGCGGTCGCAGCGTGATCATCAGCGCGAAGCCCGCCGGATCGAGTGACGTCGATGCGAATTACATTTTCGCCGTGGATGAAACGGGCGCGCTCACGTTCAAGTTCGGCAACGGCTCGACCTCCGCCACGTTCACCTCGACGCTTGCGCTCGCGACCGGCGCGTGGGCGCACGCGAGCGCCTCCTACGACACGACGAACAACCGCGTCCGCTTCACGCGCAATGGCACGCGGCAGTTCATCGCCAACAGCTTCGCCTTCCGCCCCGCGCCGATGGGCGATGTGCGCGTCACCGTCGGCGCGAACCGCGCGCCCGGCGGCACCTATGAGGATTTCCTCGACGGCCGGCTTGACGAGTTGCGGCTCTCGGCAACGCTGCTCGCGACGAACGCGCTGCTCTTTTCCAACACGCCGCCGACCATCTCAATCATCGCCGATCGCACGATTGCCGAGAACACTTCCACAACCGCCATCGCCTTCACCGTGGGCGACGCGGAAATCGCGGAGAGCCAGCTCACGCTCACCGGCGCGTCGTCCGACACGAACCTCGTCGCGCCGGGCGGAATCGTCTTCGGCGGCAGCGGCTCCAACCGCACCGTGACCGTCACGCCGCTGACGAACCAGTTCGGCTCCGCCACGATCACCGTGACCGTGAGCGACGGCTTCCTGACGGCGGGCGAGCCATTCCTGCTGACGGTGACGAATGTGAACCACGCGCCGGTGCTCGCGGCGGTTTCCAATTTCACCGTCGCCGCCGGCCTCACGCTCACGCTCACCAACTCCGCGACCGACCTCGACGCGCCGCCGCAACTGCTGACCTTCGCCTTTCTCACCTCGCCCACCGGCGCGACGCTCAACGCGACGAGCGGCGTCTTCAACTGGCGCCCCGCCGCCGTGCAGGCCGGCTCGACGAACCTCATCAAGCTCAAGGTCGCCGACGACGGCACGCCGGGGCTGAGTGCGACGCAGCAGTTCACCGTCACGGTCCCGCTGGTCGCGGTGCCGGACATTTCGAACTTCATCCACAGCAGCGGCCAGATGCGCGTGCGCGTGGACGGCGATTTCGGCCCGGACTATTTCATGCAGGCGTCGTCGAACCTCGTGTCGTGGGCGACCGTGAACATCCGCACCTCCGCCGCGGTCCCCTACACCTACGTGGACACGAACTGGAGCAACTTCACGAAACGTTTCTACCGCGTGCTGCTCGT
Organism: Verrucomicrobiota bacterium; assembly: GCA_016199935.1. Lineage (GTDB taxonomy): Bacteria > Verrucomicrobiota > Verrucomicrobiia > Limisphaerales > JACQFS01 > JACQFS01. The sequence goes on along the minus strand of JACQFS010000252.1, from coordinate 18,337 downwards.
GCCGTGAGCGAGCGGCGGGTGACGGATTCAACTGGCGGGCAGCCGCACGGCGAAGACCGTCCAGTCTTGCGCTGAGGATTCCAGAACGAGATCACCGTGGTGCGCGCGCACGATTTCGCGCGCGAGGCTCAAGCCCAGGCCGATGCCCGTGACCGCGCGGTTGCGCGACGGGTCGCCGCGGAAGAACCGCTCGAAAACTTTCACGCGATCGGCCTCGGCGATGCCGGGGCCGGTGTTGCCGACGCGCAACGTGGCGTGCGTGGCGTCGGCGGTGAGTTCGAAACGGAGGCGGCCGCCGGGGCGGTTGTATTTGATCGCGTTGACCGCGAGGTTTTGCAGAACCTGCTGCAACAGGTCCGCGTCGGCGCCGATGCGCACGCCGGATTGAAGGGATTTTTCCAGCGCGAGTTCACCGGCGAGAATCCCGGCGTCCTCCAGCACTTCCTCGACGGCCTCGGTGAGGTTGAGCGGCTGGAGTTCGAGCTTGAGGCGGCCGGAGTCGGCGAGGGAGAGCAGGAGCAGCTTGTGCGTGATGGCTTTGAGCCGCTGGATTTCCTCAAGCAACTGCGCGTAGCGCGCCTGCTCCGTCGAGCCGGACGTGGCCGATTGCAATGCCTCCTCCAGTTCGCCCTGCAAGATCGTCAGCGGCGTTTTCAATTCGTGCGACGCGTCGGCGCTGAAGCGCGTGGCCTGGTGAAAACTTTTCTCCAGCCGGTCCATCATCTGGTTGAAGACGGTGATGAGCCGCGCGAACTCCGCCTCGTGCGCGCGTGTGGTGAGCCGCTGGTCCAGTCCGCGCGCGGTAATGCCCTCGACGGTCTGTGTGAGCGCGGTGACGGGTCGCAACGCGCGGCTCGCCACGAGCCACGCGCCCGCCGCCACGAGCAGCAGCACGACCGGCAGCGCGGCGAGGTAGGCGTTGCGCAGCCTCGTCATGCCGGTCATGAACTCGCTGAGGTCCGCGCCGAGGATGAGGGTCATGTAGGGATTGCCCATCACAGCGACGCGCCACATCCGGCCATCAGCGCTGTGCGTGGAAAACTGCGGCTCCTTGCGCGGCAACTCCGGGTTGCGCGGTGTAATTGGCTCGTTCCGTCGCGGAGGCGGCGGGAGCGGCTTGCCCGGTTCGAGCACGAAGGGCGGCTCGTAAGCGGTGAGTTCAGGAAAAGATTCCGGCTCGATGCCTGCCGGCCAGTGCTTGGACTTGTGCAGCACGCGGTCCTCATGCTTGACCCACAAGATGAACGACGGCTGCCGGTCCGTTCCGGCGACGAATCCCAGCGCGCCCTCGAAGCGCACCCAGTGATCGCCGCCGTTGATGCGTTCGAGCTGCGGGTTGCCGAGGTTGCGCAGTTCGCGGTCAATGCGCGCCAGGTCCATGCGGTAGGTGAGCTGCCAGAACGCCACGCCCGCCGCGATGAGCAATCCGCCGGAGATCACCGCGGAGAGCAGCGCGAGCTTGAGGCGGAAGGAGTTGGTTTTCATTTTTAGCCACGGATGGAACACGGACGAAACACGGATGAAGAGGGAGTGGCAACCTGATTGCAATTATCCGTGTTCAATCCGCGTTTCATCCGTGGCTCCTTACGCCTTTGAAAAACGGTAGCCCACGCCGCGCACGGTCTCGATGAGCGGCTGCTCCGGGCCGTCGCTAATTTTTTTGCGGACGCGTTGCACGTAAACATCCACGAGGTTCGTGCCGGGATCATGGTGGTAGTTCCACACGTGCTCGCAAATCTGTGTGCGCGTGAAGACGCGGCCGGGCGAGCGCAGGAGGTAGGTGAGCAACGCAAACTCCCGCGTGGTCAGCTCCACCTTCTCCGCGCCGCGCTTCACCTCGCGCGTGAGGAGGTTCACGGTGAGGTCGCCGGCTTGGAGCAGGCTGAGTTGATCGCCGGTCTTACGCCGCATCACGGCGTGGAGGCGCGCGACGAGTTCATCAATGTAGAAGGGCTTGGTGAGATAATCGTCCGCACCGAGGTTCAGGCCCTCGACGCGTTCGTTCAACTCGCCGCGCGCGGTGAGCAGGATCACCGGCACGGCATTTTTCTGCTCGCGGAGCTGGCGCAAAATGCTGAGGCCGTCGCGGCCGGGCACCATGATGTCGAGGAGGATGGCGTCGTAGCTGCGCGTGGTGGCGAGCGTGTAGCCGTCGTCGCCGTTGTGGCAGAGGTCCACCACGAAGCCGTGCTCCTCGAGTCCCTTGCGGATCAGGGCGGCGATCTTCCTTTCATCTTCAACGGCGAGAACTTTCACGTCGGCCCACGCTATCGCCGTCGCGCGCGAAACCGAAGCGGATTTGCATTACGAAACTGTAATCGAAACTCGTGGACGTTCTTCACCCCGCCGGGTTTGGATGAGGCTGTGAATTTTTTATCCTGGCTCGCCGAAGAATGCTGGCGAACAGCGCCCGCTCCGAGCGTCCACCTTAACTCGCGCTTAAGGTTCGGCCGGCTACGCTCAGGTCGTATGAAAGCAAAATCCGCCTGTGTCGCGATGGGGTGGCTGGTGGTTGCCGGCCTTCTCGCGCCGGTCGCGTCGCACGCGGCGGCGTCGGCTTACAATCAGCTCCTCATCCCGCCCGTGCTGACCGGGCCGGTCTTCAATCTCTCGCTCGGCCAGACGAACAAGGCGTTTTGGGCGAACCTCAACAAGCCGAATTTCTACCCCAACGCCGCCACGCCCACGACCACCTACAGTTACAACGGCCTGAACTTCCTCGGGCCGACGCTCATCATGAACAAGGGCGACAGTGTGCAGATCAACGTGACCAACACGCTGATCGATACGACGACGGTCCACTGGCACGGCTTCCACATTCCCGCGATCATGGACGGCGGGCCGCATCAGACGATTCCCGGCGGCACGGTGTGGTCGCCGATGTTCAACGTGAAAAATGACGCGGCGACTTACTGGTATCACCCGCACCTGCACGAGACGACGCACGAACAGGTCACCAAGGGCGCGGCCGGCATGATCATCGTGCGCGACGCGGTCGAGGCGTCGCTGCCACTGCCGCGCACTTACGGCGTGGATGACATCCCCCTTATCGTGATGACGCGCCGCTTTCTCACCAACCTCGTCAACGGCGAGACGCAACTCGCCTACAATCACGTCGTGGACAATTACGGCGACTACGTGGTGGTCAACGGCGCGATCAGCAACCAGGTCTCGCTGCCCAAGCAGGTCGTGCGCTTTCGCGTCCTCAACGCCGATGTCGCGCGCGGCTATTATCTCGGCTTCAGCGACAACCGCACTTTCTACGTGATTGGAAACGACCAGGGGCTGTTGAATACCAACGTGCCCGTGTCGCGGATGCGCCTGATGATCGGCGAGCGCGTGGAACTCCTGCTCAACCTCGGCGCGGACACGCTCGGTTCCTCGGTGGACCTGATGGCGTGGAACAGCGAGATCAACGGCTCGGGGGTGGCGAATCCGGAGTTTGGTTTTCCCGGCGTCGAGGGAAACCCGAACAACCCCTCTGGCAATGAGCCCGCGCAGCCCAACGGCGGCCGGCTCAATCACACGAACTTCCCGATCCTCAACATCGTCGTGACCAACGCGACCACGACGCCGGTGCCGATCACGAACATTCCCGCCACGCTCGTGACGAACACCTACTGGACGACCAACGATGCGACCTCCACGCGCAACATTTCCGTCACGCAGGGCCAGGGCGGCGCGGAGTTTCGTTTCAACAACCTCACCTTCACGCCGACGCTCTTCAACCACACGATCAATCTCAACGCCGTTGAGAAATGGGTCGTCACCAACAACAACGTGTTCGGCCACGCGTTCCACATCCACGACATCAAGTTCAACATCGTCAACCGCAACAGCGGGCCGAACACGCCGCAGGTCGCCAGTTCCAACAACGGCCCGCCCGCCCAATACGAGTCCGGCTGGAAGGACACGTTTTATCTGCCGCGCAACGAGAGTGCGACCGTGCTCGCGAAGTTCGACGACTTCGCCAGCAACCAGAATCCGTTCATGTTCCATTGCCATTTCCTCCACCACGAAGACGGCGGGATGATGGGTCAGTTTGTGGTCGTCAACAACGCGGCGGAGGAACTTTTGCTCGCGAGCACCACCCGCACGGGCGCGCAGACGAACATCGTGTTCACGTTCACCTCCGCGGCGGGCTCGACCTACGCCGTGCAATACGCCGGCGCGTCGAATGGAAATTTCCAGCCCGTCGGCATCGCCACGAATCTCGGCGCCACCGCGACCTTCACCGACACGAACGCGACGCGGCTCGCCTCGAACGGCTTTTACAAAATCACGCAACCGCTCCTCACCGTCGCGAGCTGCGCGCGCACGGGCACGAACAGTTTCACCGGCACGAATCAAACCAGCCAGGCCTACGAAAACATCGCGCTCAAGTTCAGCGCCTCGACGAACACGACGTATCTCGTCCAGTTCTCCACCGACCTGACCTCCGGAAGCTGGACGAACGTGGGCGCGGTGACGAGCGACGGCACCGCGGCCAATTACGTCGAGACCAACGTCACGCGCCTCGCGATCCCGCGCGCGTTTTACCGCGTGCAAATGCCCGTTGTTCAGTGAACCCAAACTCACGATGAAACCCAAACCCATCCTCATCGCCATCATCGCCGCGGCGGGCGGCTGGTTCGCCGCGACAAATTTTCAAGACGCACACTTTTCCAACGAGGCGCACGCGAAGGAAACGACGCGCGCCCTCGCGAGCCAGTGCCAGATGCACCCGTGGATCACATCCGACAAGCCGAATCGCTGCACGATTTGCGGCATGAACCTGACGCTCCCGCGCGAGGCAACGGCGGCCGCGAAATCGTCGGCCGGCAACGTCGTCGTCTTGCGCGCCGACTCGATCACCGCGCTCGGCGTGCGCACCGACGAGGTGCGCCCGCGCCCGCTCGTGCGCACGTTGCGCGTCGCCGGGATGATCGGCGAAGACGAGTCGCGTCATCGCGTGATCAGCGCGCCGGCCGGGGGCCGCGTGGACGGCGTGGGCATGAGTTGCGAGGGCGAGCAACTCACGCGCCGGCAGCCGATGCTCACGCTGTTCAGCCGCACGCTGCTGAAGGGCGCGGCGGATTACCGCACCGCGCTGACGCAGGACGCCGCGGCGATTGAAAAGGCGAAGAGCCATCTGCTGCAATGCGGCCTCGTCGAGGAGCAGATCGCCGCCATTCCGCAGCGGCGCGACGACGACCTCCACTTCGGCATCCTCGCGCCGCAGGGCGGCACGATCCTCCAGAGCTTCGTCGCCGAGGGCCAGTATGTGCGCGAGGGCGAGAAGCTGTTCGAGGTCGCCGACTTCCGCACGATGTGGTTCAACTTCACCGCCTACGAGGCGGACCTGCCGTTCATCCAGAAGGGGCGGGTCGTCGCGATCACCACGCCGTCGTTGCCGGGCCAGTCCGTCCGCGCGCGCGTCGCGTTCATCCATCCGAACCTCGACGAGGCGACGCGTTCGACGCGCGTGCGCGTGGTGTTGGAAAATCCCGACGGCCGTTTCAAGAACAACACCTTCGCGCAGGGCGTGGTGGAACTCGACGCGCCCGAAGTGCTGGCCGTCCCGCGCACCGCCGTGTTGCGACCGGGCGACGCGGCGCGTGTTTTTGTGGAGATGGAGCCAGGCCACTTTCAGCAACGCGCGGTGAAGCTCGGCCGCATCGGCGACGCGCTGTGCGAAGTGCTCGATGGCGTGAAGGCGGGCGAGCGCGTAGTCACCAGCGGCGGCCTACTGCTCGACGCTCAGGCGCAGTTGAACGAGTTCGCGAAACTGCCGACACCATGAAGAATTTTTCCGCCGCAACCTCCGGCGTCCACGGTTGCGGCAGGCACTTTTGCCCGTGTGGGCAGGAACGGGCGGGCCGGAGTCCGGAACATTTATCCGGCCCGCCCGGTGAACTTTCCTCGTGCCCGGCGCGCCGGGCTCCGACGCGGCGCATGGGTGCAACGGTCGGAATGCTCGCCCTGATGTTCTTGGTTGGAACGGCCTCGGCCGCCTTCGCCGCTGCGCCGGCCAAGCCCAACATCCTACTCCTCATCGCCGACGACTACGGCGCGGGAAATTCCTCCCTCTACAACACGACGAACAACGGCCAGCTTCTGCCACCCACGCCGAACATCGCGTCCATCGCCTCCAACGGCGTGGTGTTCCGCTACACCTACGCCAACCCGCTTTGCTCGCCGACGCGCGCGTGCCTGCTCACCGGCCGGTATGGTTTTCGCACCGGCATCGGCGACGTGGTGGGCGGACCGCAAGGGCCGTTGTCGTCGAGCGAATTTACCCTGCCGCGCGCGTTTTCCACGAACGTGTCGCTTGGCTACCAGCTCGCGCAGTTCGGCAAATGGCATCTCGCCGGGCAGGCGAACTCGCCGTTGAACCTGGGCGGCTGGACGAACTACGTCGGCAACCTCACCGGTCAGTTGACCAACTATTTCAACTGGCAAAAGACCTCGAACAACGTCACGACGGCCAACACGAACTACGCGACCACCGATCTGGTCAACGACGCCACCAACTGGATCGCCGCGCGCGGGACCAACCCGTGGTTTCTGTGGGCCGCGTTCAACGCGCCACACACGCCGCACCATTTGCCGCCGACGAATCTCTGCCCGCACTACGCGAACCTCTCTGGCACGACGGGCGACATCAACGCCAACCCGGTGAACTATTTCAACGCGATGACCGAGGCGATGGACACGGAGATTGGCCGACTGCTCACCGCGCTGCCCGACCGCGCGAACACGCACATCATTTTCCTCGGTGACAACGGCTCGCTCCGGCAACTGCTGCAGGCGCCGTATCCGACGACCAACGGCAAGGACACGCTCTACGAGGGCGGCCTGCGCGTTCCGCTGATCATCAGCGGCCCGGCCGTGGTGAGTCCCAATCGCACCAACGACACCCTCGCCCGCATGGTGGACCTCTACGCGACGATTTTGGAAATGGCCGGCAGCAGCGTCGCCGCGCGCGCGCCGGCGGGCGTGACGATTGATTCGCAAAGTCTCATGCCCGCGCTGCAAACGACTAACACTTACGCGCGGCCCGCCTACGCGGAACTTTTCGGTTCGGGTGTGATTCCGCAAACCGCGACCGGCCGCGCGCTGCGCAACCCCGAGTTCAAACTCATCCGCTTCAACAGCGGAACCAGCGAGTTCTACGATCTGGCCAGCGACCCTTACGAGGGGACCAACCTTTTCGGCACCACGCTCTCGGCGCGCGCGCAGTCGAACTACGACTCGCTCGTTCTGAAATTTGGCTACTACCAGACCAACTTCGCCGTGCCGACCGTCACGGGCCTGGCCGGCACGGGCAATACCTTCGGTCTTACCGTCCAGCAGGACGCGAGCATCAACTACTCGCTCTGGCGCGCGCCGGTGCTCGACGATCTCGCGTGGGTGCCGGTGACCAACGCCGTCATTGTCACGAACGGCGACGCGACCGTCACGCTCACGGACCCCGGCGCGACGAACGGAAATTTTTTCTACCGCGCGATGGGCGCGACGCCGTGAGGATGCGCCCGGCTCGCGATGCTTTCGTGTGCTTCGCGTGATTCGCGGGCAAGATCCGGCGTAACCAAACAACCGATTTGCGCCCCTGACTCAATCCGTGTTCAAATTCAAACCCATGAAATCCTTGTGCGTTCTCTTTGCGTCGCTTTGCGTTTTTTGCGGCCAACTTTCCGCCGCGCAGACGCGGCCCAACGTCCTCTTCATCGCCGTGGACGACATGCGGCCCGAACTCGGCTGCTACGGGAACCAGATCGTGAAGTCGCCGAACATCGACCGGCTCGCCGCGCGCGGGACGGTGTTCAACCACGCCTACGTTTCGCAAGCCGTGTGCAGTCCGTCGCGCACGGCGATGATGACGGGGCTGCGCCCGGACGCGACGCGCGTGTGGGATCTCGAGACGCACTTTCGCGTTGCGCAGCCGGACGCGATCACGCTGCCGCAACATTTCAAGGCGAACGGATACCATTGCTCCGCACTGAGCAAAATTTATCACGTCGGCTTCGAGGACGGTCGCTCGTGGAATGAGCCTCACTGGTATCCGCGCGGTCGTTCGGTGGACACCGATCCGGTGGACTGGACGAAGCAGATCGTCACTTCGCACAGCGTGAGCGTGCAGGAGTATGCCGCGAAATCGAAACCCGATCCGGCGGACAACGACAAGCCCGGCAAGAAGGCCGGTGGCAAGGGAGGCAAGGGTGGCCCGGCGTTTGAAGTCAGCCCAAAGCCGGACGACGAATTGCCCGACGGCGCAACCGCCGCCGAGGCGGTGAAGCGACTGCACGCGTTGAAGTCCAAGGGCCAGCCGTTCTTCTTCGCGGTCGGATTTCTGAAGCCGCATCTGCCGTTCGTCGCGCCGAAGAAATACTGGGACCTCTACGATCCGAATCAGATTCCGCTGCCGGCGATTGATCATCTGCCATCGGGCGCGCCCGAGTTCGCCGGCCACAACAACAGCGAGTTGCACAACTACCAGGGTGTGCCGCCGCAGAATCCGATTCCCGCTGACTTCGCCAAGCAGCTCCGCCACGGCTACTACGCCTGCATCAGCTACACCGACGCGCAGATCGGCCGCGTGCTCGACGCGCTCGAAAAGGAAGGCCTCGCCGACAACACGATCATCGTGATGTGGGGCGATCACGGCTGGCAGCTCGGCGACCACGGCCTCTGGCACAAGCACACGAACTTCGAGCTCGCCACGCGCGCACCGTTGCTCATCAGCGTGCCGAAGCAGAAGACCGCCGGGCAGAAGTGCGAGGCACCGGTCGAGTTCGTGGACGTTTATCCGACGCTCGCCGATTTGTGCGGCCTCCCAAAACCCGCCGGCCTCGCGGGCAGCAGCTTGAAGCCGTTCATCGAAAATCCCGCGACGCCGATGGCCAAGGTCGCCATCAGCCAGTATCCGCGCAGCGCGGGCAAGGCCGGCGGCAACGTCATGGGCTACAGCATCCGCGACGAACGCTGGCGCCTCACGCTTTGGCGCGAGCGCACCGGCTCGAAGATCGTCGCGACGGAACTTTACGACGAGCAGAACGACCCCGCCGAAACCGTGAGCTTGCACGACCGGTCGGAAAACAAGGCGATCATCGAGGCGCTCTCGAAATTTCTCCCGCCCGTCGTCACCGAGGCTCCAGAGAAGAAAAAGAAGGGGCGGACGAAGCAGGAAATGAAAGCCAGGGCCAAGGGTGCCGCGGCAAATTCTCCCACCCCCGCTCCCGCCGCTGAAGATCGCGGCCCGCGCTTCGACCGGCTCTATTCCGGCAAAGACAAGCTGACGCTCGACGAATACTTGGCCAAGCAATCCGACGCCACTGCAGCGAAGGAACGCTTCAAGAATTTCGACGCGAACAAAGACGGGTTCATCACGCGCGAAGAATTCGTCACGCAGGGCGGCAAGCATCCGAACGCGAAGTAGCCGCGCGGCACCGGTGTTGATAGTCTGGTTGCCAGTTACCCGGCCGCTATCCGTGACCGACGAGACAACCGCATGAAAATCACGCTCAAATCCTGGCAGCAGTTCATTGCAGTTGGGCTCGTGCTGCTGGGCCTGTCAACCGTCCACGCCGCCGAGTTGTTCGACGAGACCACGGGCACGACGATCTTCGCGTTCGATCAAGTCTCAATCCCGCACTCGCAGAACTTGCGGCTGGAGATGCGCGCGCCCCAACGGCATCTGGCCAATCCCGTGATCCCGCGCGGCGCACCGGGAACTCCCGACGCCTCGGGTGTGCAGTTCTACGGCTCGGTGATCCGCGAGGGCGATAAGTTCCGCCTGTGGTATGTCGCCTATGACGATGACACGGCGAACAAAGTCGCCGCCTCGCGCTGGCGCGCGGCGTATGCCGAGAGCGAGGACGGCGTGCATTGGATCAAACCCAACCTCGGCCTCGTCGCGTATCGCGGGAACAAAAACAACAACCTCATCCTCACCGATCCCGCGCCGCTGGGATTCGTGAACTTGAAGGTGTTGCTGGACCCGGACGACCCGAATCCCGAGCGCCGTTACAAGATTTCGACGCACGTTTATTTCCGGCACAACACGCGCCTCGGCACGCTCGCGCCGTTTGCCAGCGCGGATGGCCTGCGGTGGAAACTGCTCACCGATGCCAAGCCGCAGAAGGCGGAGTTGAAGAAGGAAGACCTGGTGCTGCCGGCGGTTCACTTCGAGCCAAGCGGCGGCCTCTACAAGTGGGACGGGATGTTTTACGCCTGCGGCCAGAACGCGCTCAACGCCACGCGCCCCTACCACGGCCGCGTGGTGCGGATGTATCGCTCGGCGGATTTCGTCCATTGGTCGGCGACGAGCAGCCTGGGTTTCGTGCGCACGCCGCAGCACACGTTGCTCGGCGCGGGTCGCAGCCTCGAGGGCGAGCAATGTCACGAGGCCATCGGCGTGTGGAACCGCCGCAACGTGCTGCTCGGCATCTATGGCCAATGGCACGGCGCGAAGGAATGGAAGGACATCACGGTCGATCTCGGCTTCGTGGTCAGCAACGACGGTCTCAACTTTCGCGAGCCCGCGCACGAATGGACGTTCCTGAAACGCGGCGACGATGGCGCGTGGGACCCGCGGCAGCGAGGCGCGCCGCGCGGTGGCGTGGGCATCGCCACGGTGCCGCGCGACCGCTTCGGCGATCTGGTGGTCGAACTCGCCGGCCAAGGGCCGGGCAACTATCAACTCCCGGCGATCACCAGCGAGTTCGTCACCGCCGCGATGCCCGTGAAGGGCGGCACGCCGCACCGATTCTATGTGAATGCCGACGGCCTCGGCGCCGAGGCCGCGTTGAAGATTGAATTGTTGTCCGACAAAGAAACGCCGTTGGCCGGCTACTCCGGCAAGGACGCGGCGATCATTCGCCAGAGCGGTTTTCAAACGCCCGTCTCGTGGAGCGGCAACACCGAGGCCCGCAACCTGCCGGAGCGCATTCGTGTTCACGTCACCTTCGAAGGCAGGCGCAACACCGACATCCGCTTCAGCGCGCTCTATCTGCGGACGAGTCCCTGAGTCACGCCATGAAACGCACTTTCATGATCTTCACCGCCACGCTGCTGGCTCCGCTCGCCGCACTCTCCGCCGCCGGGGCTTTGGCGGGTTCTTCGCCCGTTGTGCCGGTTGAGACCGCGCAACGCGTCGCGGTGCGGTTTCATCTGGTGACCGATCTCGCGATGGCGAAGCAGGGCGTGGCCATGACCAACTGGCTCACGCCGGAGATGATCGCGAAAACCGTAATGCCCGAGGTCAACCGCATCTGGTCCGCGGCGAAGATCGAATGGACCTTGAGCGGCGTCGGTTCCGCGACGACCCGGAGCGGAAACCGCGCGGAGGTGATCGCCTACCTTTTGAAAGCCGCGCGCGACAGCGAAGGGCAGGGTGATCCGGAACGGATCAGGAAGTTGCAATCCATCCTCAACGTTGAGCAGGAGGACGCGCGCGCGGTGAACATCTACGTCATTCCTTATCTCGGCGGAACTTCTCAGGGCAATGCCACGCCGCGGCAGAAGCGCGTCCTGCTCGGACAGTGGACCGACAAGCCTTCGCGCGGCGAGCGGCCGCCGGAAAAATGTCTGCTGGTTGAGCGCGGCGAATTCCAGCAAGGCTCCTTCAGCCGCACCGTCGCGCACGAACTGGGGCACATCCTCGGCCTCCCGCATCCGGCAAGAAATGCGCCGCCGTTTCACCGGTTGATGGGCGGGAGAGATCCGGGGAACGACTTGACCGATGAGGAAAAAGCGACGGCGCGCAAGACAGCGGCGGCCTTCTCCTCCAAATCCAAACAACCGTGATTTGCAACCCTTCCACGGCATGAGAAAAAACCTTGCGAAGAAATTCCTCACCACGCTCGCGCTTGTTGCCAGCGTGCTGCTGCTCGCGCCGCTGGCCACGCCCCACGCCGCGCCGCGGACGAAGCCCAACATCGTCTTCATCCTTGCCGACGACCTCGGGTTCGCCGAAATCGGGGCGAACGGAGCCGATCACTACCAGACCCCGAACATCGATTCGCTCGCCAAGACCGGCATCCGCTTCAACCACTTCTACACCGCGCCGCTTTGCGGTCCGTCGCGCGCTCTCATTCTCCTCGGACGTTACGCCTTCCGCTCGGGTGCCGTCACTCAAGACGCCTGCGCTTCCATTATCCGCGCCGGCGAAAAAGCCGAAGTCATGATTCCCCCCGTTCTGAAAAAAGCCGGCTACACCACCGCGATGATTGGCAAATGGGGCCAACTCCTGCCCTCGGGCGATGCGGCGGAATGGGGCTTCGACCACATGTTGAGTTTCAAGGCCAGCGGCGTTTATTGGAACAAAGCCGCCGCCGCGAGCTGGGTCAAAACGTATGGACTCGATGGCGACAAGTTTGGTGAAGGCGGCGTCCGCGCCAATCCCGGTCCCTACAACATCGACGCGAAAAAGCTGATGCTGGCGGACCACGAATACATACCCGATCTGATGCACCAGGACGCGATGGCTTTCATCAACGAAAACAAGGACAGGCCGTTCTTCCTCTACTACTCGATGTCGCACGTGCATTCGCAAATCCTGCCCACGCCAGACAGCACGCCGCCTTCGCCGGGCTTGGATGCCGCCGCGCGTTACGCCCAGGTTTACAACGACAACATCGCCTACATGGACAAGCTCGTCGGCAAACTCCTCGCCGAATTGGACCGCCTCAAACTTCGCGACAACACCGTCGTCTTCTTCATGGGCGACAACGGCACCGCCAAGGCGGCCTCCGATCTCGCCACCATCGGCGGCCGTCGCCTGATCGGACAAAAGGGTGGCATGGAAGAGGGCGGGGGGCTCGTCCCCTTCATCATCAACTGGCGGGGCGTCACTCCCGCCGGCAGACTGAGTGAAAATTTCACCGACGCTTCGGACCTGCTCCCCACGTTCGCTGAAATTGCCGGTGCGCCCCTTCCGGAAAACCGGATCATCGACGGCAAGAGCCTGCTCCCCCAAATCAAAGGCGAAACCAAATCCCCCCGCACCTGGGCGTTCACTCAACTCGGAGAAAACTTCCACATGCGTGAAGCTGGCTGGAAACTCAATCAGGCCGGCCAGCTCTTCGACATGAAGAACGCGCCCTTCGAGGAAATTCCCGTTCCTGCTGATTCCAAAGACGGAGCCGCCATGGCCGCTCGCCAGCGTCTCAGCGCCGCCCTCGTCGAACTCAATCCGGGTGCCGGTTTCAAAGGCGAGGGCAGCGGTCGCGGTGACAAGTCCAAGAAAGTAAAAAAGAAAGCGGCCACCGAGTCGGCGCCAACAACGCCCGCCGCCAAAGCCGCGTCCGTGCCGAGTCCGCTCTCTCCTGCCGACGCGGCCCTCGCCGAGCGCGCCGCGAAGTTCGACCATCTCGACCAAGAAAGGCTCGGCCAGCTCACGCGCGCGAAATACATTTCACGCCAATCCGATCCCGAGGCCGCGTCGAAGCGCTTCGACAAGTTCGACGTGAACGAGGACGGCATCGTCACGCGTGACGAATACATCCACAACGGCGCAAAGAAACTGAAGACTCCGTAACCCATGGCCACCCGACCTTTTCCGTTTTGGCTCCTTGCCGCACTCGTCCTCCTCGCTCCCGTCGCTTTCGCCGCCATGCCGCGCGATGTGGTGCCGCCGGATGCGGCGGAGCTGCCGATGAATTACCGGCTGCACGTGGAGTTTTCAGCGCCCGCCGGTGGCGTGGTGCGTTTGGGAAACGATTTGGTCGTCCCACTGATGAACGGCACGGAGCACGACCTTGCGCTGGAGCATCCGGCCAAGGGCGCGCCGGTGTTGCGCGTGTGGTCCGGCGGCAAATTGGTGCGCGGGCCGGAGGAGGTCGCTGCGTTGTCGCAAAGTGGCGCGGAAACTTTTCCCGACGCGAAGCTCAACCTCGGCGCGGATTTCACGGCGGTCGCGAAGTTCGAGTCGGGCGCAGGCGGCACGTTGTTTTCCAAATGCGCGCCGACCGGCAAGTGGTCGCCGGATGCGAAGGCGCTCTTCATCCGCGGCGGGCGGCTCGTGTATGACATCGGCTGGCTCGGCGCGTTGAGCGGCGGAGGAAAAGTGGACGATGGAAAGCCGCACACCGCCGCGCTCACGGTGCGCGACGGCACGACGCGGTTGTGGCTCGATGGGAAAGTCGTCGCGGAGAAGGAAAAATTCACGAAGCCCGATGCCGCCGGTCACGTGTTCAAGGTCGGCCGCGCCGCGCCGGACTTCGCCGGGGATTTCACGAAGGGCAACATCGCCAGCGTGCGGGTCTGGTCGCGCGCGTTGCCGGACGCGGAGGTGCGTTTATTTTTCAAAGACGACGGCGCGGGCGCCAACTCGCCGGACTTTGCCCACTCGCCCGCGCGCGGCGGTGGCCGGCCGATGGTCGTGCCGGCGGCGGGCGTGAGCGTGCGCGCCGCGTGGGTGCAACCGCTCGAGCGGTCGGACCACGGCGAGTTGGTGGCCGGCTGGAATGCAGAGACGCGCGAGGAGGGCCGGAAGATTTTCACCGAGTTGTGCGTCGTCTGTCACGGCACGAAGGAGCAGCCGGGCTTTTTGCCGACGGCGCTGCGCTTCGCGGAGGGCGAGTTCAAGAACGGCTCCGACCCTTACTCGATGTTCGTCACGCTCACGAAGGGCTTCGGCCAGATGGTGCCGCAGGGGCAATACACGACGGCGCAGAAATATGCGGTCATCCAATACATCCGCGAGACGTTCCTCCGGCCGCACAACGCGAAGCAATTTACCGAGGTCACGCCCGCGTATCTCGCCTCGCTGCCGAAGGCGCTCGCCCGCGCGGAGGCCGAGCAGGCCGACCGCACGTTGCCGCCGTATCGGCTCATGGATTTCGGGCCCGCGCTTTTTTGGACTTATCAAATCGCGCCCGGCAACATCGCGCAAAAGGGAATCGCCATCCGCCTCGACGACGGCCCCGGCGGCGTGAGCAAGGGCCGCGCGTGGATGATTTACGACCACGACACGATGCGCGTCGCCGCCGCGACCACGGGCGATTTCGTGGATTGGAAGGGCATCGCGTTCGACGGCAGCCACGGCACGCACACGGGCCTGAGCGGCGACCGACACTTCGTGAATCCCGTCGGCCCCGGCTGGGCATCGCCGGATGGAAAATGGGACGACACGCGTCCGCGCGGGCGCGACCAGCTTCCCTACGGCCCGCTGCCGCGCGAGTGGGCGCACTACGAGGGAATGTTTTTGCACGGCGGCCGGGCGGTCATCGCCGCGAGCGTCGGCGGCGCGCGCGTGCTCGAATCGCCGGGCTGGCTTGACTACGGCACGACGCCCGTCTTCACGCGCACGCTGAATGTCGCCACGTCGAAAAAGCCGGTGCTGCTCCGCGTCGCGCCCGACTCGGTGAGCGTCGCGCTGACGGGCGATGGCGCACTGCGCAAGGACGGCGGCTTCTGGATTGCGGAGCTTCCCGGTGCGGCGAAGACGCGGCTGTTCATCTCGCGGGCGGATGCGGCGTCGCTCATCGCGCTCGCGAAAACCATCACCTCGCCGCTGGACCTGGAGCCGCTCACGCACGGCGGGCCGCCGCACTGGCCGCAGGAAGTCACCACCACGTCGGAAGCCGGCAAGCCGGACGGCGCATTCATCGCCGACACGTTTCCGCTGCCGATCGAAAATCCGTGGCAGAGCTGGATGCGCCCCGGCGGCTTCGATTTCACGCCCGACGGCAAGGCCGCCATCGTCGCGACGTGGAACGGCGACGTGTGGCGCGTGGACGGGCTGATGGCCGCCGCGCCCGCGCCGTTGCGTTGGCGACGCATCGCGACGGGATTGTTCCAGCCGCTCGGCGTGAAGTTTCGCGGTGACGAAATTTTCATCACCTGTCGCGACCAGCTCGTGCGGTTGCACGACCTCAACGGCGACGGCGAGACGGACTTCATCGAGAACTTCAACAACGACCACCAGGTCACCGAGCACTTCCACGAGTTCGCGATGGGTTTGCAGACGGATGCGGCGGGAAATTTTTATTACGCCAAGTCCGGCCGCCATGCGCTCGCCGCCGTGGTGCCGCACCACGGCACGCTCTTGCGTGTGAGCGCCGATGGCGCGCGCACCGACATTCTCGCCACCGGCTTCCGCGCCGCGAACGGCGTGTGCCTCAACGATGACGGCACTTTTTTCGTGACTGACCAGGAGGGATTCTGGACGCCGAAGAATCGCATCAACCGCGTGAAGACCGGCGGCTTTTACGGAAACATGTTCGGCTACACCGACGTGACCAACACGAGCGACTCCGCGATGGAGCCGCCGATGGTGTGGATTACGAACGACAAAGACCGCAGCCCAGCCGAGTTGCTCTGGGTGCCGCGCGGCGCGTGGGGATCGCTCGGCGGCTCGCTGCTCAATCTCAGCTACGGCACGGGCCGCGCGTTCATCGTGCCGCACGAGGAAGTCGGCGGCGCGTGGCAGGGCGCGGTGTGCGAGTTGCCAATGCCCGCCTTCGCCACCGGCATCATGCGCGGACGCTTCGCCGCCGACGGCGCGCTCTACACGTGCGGGATGTTCGCGTGGGCGGGAAATGCGACCGCGCCGGGAGGCTTCCATCGCATCCGCCGCGGCGAAAAACCCGCGCACCTCCCGCTCGCGATCCACGCCGCGCGCGGCGCGTTGACCGTGACCTTCAGCGACCCGCTCGATGCTGCGAGCGTGAAGCCCGACGCTTTCGCGTTCAAAGTTTGGACCCTCAAACGCACCGCCAATTATGGCTCGAAGCACTACGACGAGCATCCGCTCGACATCACTGCCGCGTGCCTCAGCGCCGACGGGCGCACCGTGACGCTCGCCATCCATGCACTTGCGCCCACGCAGTGCTACGAGCTCAAGCTGACCCTCCGCGCCCCCGGCGGCGCGGCCATCGAGCGCTCGTTGCACGGGACGATTCATCAACTCTCAGGCAACTGACCTTCGCAAACCCAGCCCCGATCCGCTCATGAAAATCACCCTCGCAATTCTTTCGGCTCTTTTCGCTTTTTTCGGCCAGCTCGAGGCGGCGACGAAGCCCGTGAAAGTTTTCATCCTCGCCGGCCAGTCGAACATGGAAGGGCAGGCCGTGGTGGCGAAGAAGGGGAAGGAATACAACGACGGCAAGGGCACGCTCGCCGGGTTGATGGCCGATCCCGCGGAGGCGCCGATGTTCCGGCATCTGCGCGGTGCGGATGGGAAGTGGACGGTGCGCGACGATGTGTTCGTGCGCTTCCAACGCGAGGACCGCCCGCTGCTCGCCGGGCCGCTGGCGTTCGGCTTCACCCATTACGGCGACGAACATCACTTCGGGCCGGAGCTGCAATTCGGCCACGTCGTCGGCGATTTTTTTGAAAACCAGGTGCTGCTCATCAAGACGGCGTGGGGCGGAAAAAGTCTGTTCAAGGATTTCCGTCCGCCGTCGTCCGGCGGCGAGGTGGGGAAATATTTCACACTGATGATCGCGCAGGTGCGCGAGGCGCTTGCGAACCTGGAGAAGGAATTTCCAACGACGCGCGGCTGCGGCCACGAGTTGGCCGGCTTCGTCTGGTATCAGGGCTGGAACGACGGCGTGATGCCCAGGACCGCCGCTTTGCCCGAGTATGAAACGAATCTCGTGAACCTCATCCGCGACGTGCGCCGCGAGCTGAAGTCGCCGAAGCTGCCCGTCATCATCGGCGAACTCACCGGGCCGTGGGTGAAGGCACCGCCGGAATGGGAGAGGTTGCGTAAAGCTCAAGCCGACGCGGCCGCGCGACCGGAGTTCGTGGGCAATGTGAGCTTCGTCCCCACGCGCGACTTCGTCCGCAAGCCCGAGGACTCGCCGAATCCCGGCCACGGCCATCACGAGTTCGGCAATGCGGAGACGTATTTCCTCGTCGGCGATGCGCTGGGCAAGGGGATGTTGAAACTCATCGGCGGCCGGGCCTCGCGGCCTTGAGGGATTGTTGTCCCGCCCGCCGAGGTTCGGATTACGAAACTGTAATCAAACTCCGCGGGCTTTCTTCACACCGGCGCGTTTCAATGAGGCTGTGAATTTCCGTTATTGGTTCGTCATTTTCGTCAGCGCGGCCGCGTTCGTCCCGACCGCGCGCGCGCATGACTGGCATCGGCATGATGATTCGCGGTTTGCCAGCGCGCCGTTCATCTCGCCTTACGCCAGCGGGCCGAAAGCCGGCGCGGTGAGGTTGCTCGCATCGGCGAAGGATTACTCGGCGCAAGGGTCGGACGCGGGTGGGTCGCCGTCGTCGTTCGCGCCGCCGACGCTCGGCGCGGCGAACCTGTTCGCGCAGGCGTTTCTGAAGTTCAATCCCGCCGTGCGCTTCTGGTGGGACTCGACGAATTTCTACGTCGAGTCGGACGGAACGCCGG
>JACQFS010000246.1 GCA_016199935.1 Verrucomicrobiota bacterium | reverse complement strand
CGCAGCATGGAAGACATCGTCGTGCGCGGCGTCGCGCTCGACAAAAACCAGGCCAAGCTCACCGTCGTGGGCGTGCCCGACAAGCCGGGCCAGGCCGCGCGCATTTTCAAGTCGCTCGCCGACGCGGCCATCAGCGTGGACATGATCGTGCAGAACGTCAGCCACGGCACCGCCGCGACGGACATTTCCTTCACCGTGGACAAACCTGACCTGCTCAAGGCGCAGAAGGTGATCGAGGGATTGAAGGCCGAGTCCGGCTACCGCGAACTCTCGGTGGACGAAAAAATCGCCAAGCTCTCCATCGTGGGCGTTGGGATGAAGAGCCACAGCGGGGTGGCGGCGAAGATGTTTGAGACGCTGGCGAAAGAGAGCGTGAACATCGGCATGATTTCCACGAGCGAAATCAAAATCTCCGTCGTCATCGAACTCGCGAAGGGTGAGCAGGCGACCAAGGCCATCCACGCGGCGTTCATCGCGTGACGGAGCGCGGCTGTCCTCAGCCGCCGCGGGTGGGCCGACCGAAGCCCGTGGAGATTTTCTACGGGCGTGTGAATCGGAAGCGCTGCGGCTGGGACAGCCGCGCTCCGTCACGCCGTCGCGCACATCTCCGCACACCACGCCTCGATCTTCGCCTTGATCTCGTCGCGCACCCCGCGTGTGAACGCGAGCTTCTCCTCGGGCGTGCCTTGGAAGCCGGACGGATCGGGAAAGCCCCAGTGGAGCCGCGTCATCCCGCCGGGAAAAATCGGGCACCGCTCCGCGCTCGTCTCGTCGCACACCGTCACAACGAACGCGAATTGCTGCCGCGACGTGAGCATCTCGGCACAGGACTTCGTGCGGTTGCCGGAAATATCCACGCCCACTTCGCGCATCGCCTCGACGACGACGGGGTTCAGTTTCCCCGGCTCGATGCCCGCGCTCTGCGCCTCGAAGGCGTCACCGCAAAGCTGGTTCAGGAACGCCTCGGCCATCTGGCTGCGCGCGCTGTTGTGGATGCAGACGAAGAGGACTTTTTGTTTCATGAGCGGGAGCGGTTCAATTTGCGGAAGCACATTTCGCGGCGCAGCAGCAGCCGCTTTCGCGCACGCACCGGCACGCGCCCACGGCGAGCAGCGCGCCTAAGATCGGAGCCGCGAGGTAAACCCAGAGGTGCTCGAAATGTCCGCTGATGACGGCCGGCGCAAGTGAGCGCGCCGGATTCATCGAGGCGCCGCAGATTGGTCCCGCGAACATCGCCTCAAACGCGATCACCGCGCCGACCGCGATTCCCGCCGTGATGCCTTTCTCCTTCGCACCCGTCGAAACGCCGAGGATGACGAACATCAGGATCGCCGCGAGCGCGACTTCGAGCGCGAACGATTGCCACGCTGTGCCCGCCGGAAGTGTCGCGCCGAGCGTGGCGTTTTCGGGAAAGAGCACACGCAGGAATCCGCTCGCCGCAAACGCCCCGGCGCACTGGCTCAGAATGTAGGGCACCGCGTCGGCCGCGGGGAAACGCCGTGCGCCCACGAAGCCGAGCGTCACCGCCGGATTCAAATGCGCGCCCGAGATGTCGCCCACGGTGTAGATCATCGCCAGCACCACCAGCCCGAATGTGAGCGCGATGCCCGCGTGGCCGATGGCGCCGTGGCTGACCTCGTTGATGACGATCGCCCCCGTGCCCGCGAAGACGAGGCAGAAGGTCCCGAAAAATTCCGCGGCGAGTCGTTTCATCATGCGCGGGAGTTTCTAGCCGACGGTTGCGTGAAGGGCGAGTGACAATTTGATGACCGCAGAGCGCGGCCTTCAGGCCGCTTCGACGTGCGAACTGGAATGCAGTTGAAAAGTTTCAGAGCGCTACGGAGTGCGGACGTTGAAGCGGCCTGAAGGCCGCGCTCCGGGATCGCCCACCGCTTTTCCCTTCATTACTCCTCACTCCTCACTCATCATCCCCCCATGAACGGCATCACCTGCGGCATGTATCACGAGGATCCCTGGCGCGTCTTCCGCATCATGGCGGAATTCGTCGAGGGCTTTGACAAACTTTCCAAGGTCTGCCCCGCCGTGACCATCTTTGGCTCGGCGCGCGTGAAGCCGCGCGACCCGCTCTGCCAGGCCACGGCGCAGATCGCGCGCCAACTCGCGAAACAAAACGTCGCCACCATCACCGGCGGCGGCCCCGGCATCATGGAGGCGGCCAACAAGGGTTGCGCCGAAGCCGGCGGACGGAGCATCGGCCTCAACATCGAACTGCCGCACGAGCAGAAGCCCAATCCCTTCAGCAACATCCCGATCAACTTCCACTATTTCTTCGCGCGCAAGGTCTGCCTCGCGAAATACAGCTCGGGCTTCGTCTTCATGCCCGGCGGCTTCGGCACACTCGATGAATTGTTCGAGATCGTCACGCTCGTGCAGACCGGGCGGATGCCGCATTTCCCGCTCGTGCTCTACGGCTCCAATTTCTGGCGCGGCCTGCTCGACTGGTGCCGGCGCGTGCAGCAGAGGCGCCGGCTCATCAGCCCCGGCGATCTGAAATTGTTCACGCTCTGCGACGAGCCGGAGGAAGTGGCGAAAGTCATCTTGAATTATCTCCGCAAGGTCGGCCCGCCGGAGGATTTTCCAGTGGCGTTCAAATAGGAAAACCGTGTCCATCCGTGTCCATCCGTGCTTAATTTTTCGCGCCGAGAAATGCGCCCGCTGATCCAGGAAACCCAGACCACGCACACGCCCGAGTCGCTCGTCGAGTCGCTTGGCGGCGAGCCAGGCGTCATGCTCTTGCGCAGCGCGCTCTTCGATTTGCCGGCGGCGCGCTACTCGTTCGTTGCGGCCCGGCCGTTTCTCTCCTTCCGCGCCTTCGGCTCGCGCTGCGAACTCGCCGATGTTTCCGGAGCGCGCGAAGTCTTCGGCAATCCGTGGCACGTGCTCGATGGCCTGATGGCGCGCTACGAACTGCTCGACGAGGCGGACCTGCCGTTCCCGCTCGGTGGCTGTTTCGGCTATTGGGGCTACGACCTGAAAAATTTCGTCGAGCCGAAACTGCCGCGCGCCGCGGTCGACGATCTCGAACTGCCGGACTGCGCCGTGGGCTTTTATGACGGCCTCGTCGTCTTCGATCATCACCTTGGCAAAGTCTGGATCTTGAGCACCGGCCTCGATGCCGACGGCTCA
The DNA here is from genome assembly GCA_016199935.1 of Verrucomicrobiota bacterium. Classification (GTDB taxonomy): domain Bacteria; phylum Verrucomicrobiota; class Verrucomicrobiia; order Limisphaerales; family JACQFS01; genus JACQFS01. The sequence continues at coordinate 30,771 of JACQFS010000246.1, read as the reverse complement.
CGCAGCTGGCACCGCGCGGAGGAGCGCGCGGAATTCTGGCGCGAGCGCCTCGTCAACTCCGGTCGGGACGCGTTTCACCGCGTCCCCGACTTGAGCCCCGAAGGGGTGCCCTCAACTCAACCCGTGCGCGCGAGCCGCCCCGCCGGGGCTCCGGATGGGGACGCGGTGAAACGCGTCCCGACCATCGCTTCAAACCTTTCGCGCGCGGAGTTCATCGCCAAAGTCGCGCGCGCGCAGCGCTACATCCGCGCCGGCGACATCTACCAAGTGAACCTCGCGCAGCGGCTCGAAGCGCCGTGTCCGTTCAGCGGCTGGGAATTGTTCGGTCGGCTCGCGACCGTTTCGCCCGCGCCGTTCGCGGCGTTTCTCGATTGCGGGGATTTTCAAATCGTGTCGTCGTCGCCCGAGTCATTCCTGCGCATGAGTGGCGGGCACATCGTCACGCGTCCGATCAAGGGCACCCGCCCGCGCGGCGCGGATGCCGATTCCGACGCCCGGCTGAGCTACGAATTGCAATCGAGCGAGAAGGAGCGCGCCGAGTTGGTGATGATCACCGACCTGTTGCGGAATGATCTGGGCCGCGTGTGCGAGTTCGGCTCCGTGCAGGTGCCGGAGCTGATGCGGCTCGAAAAATTTCCGCAGGTGCAGCACCTCGTCTCCACCGTCGAGGGCCGGCTGCGCGGCGGCGTGACGCATTTCGCCGCGTTCGCCTCGTGCTTCCCCGGCGGCAGCATCACCGGCGCGCCGAAAATTCGCGCGATGGAGATCATTGACGAGTTGGAGCCGGTGACGCGCGGGCCTTACACCGGCGCGCTCGGCTATCTCGGCTTCAACCGCGAGAGCCAGCTCAGCATCATCATTCGCACGGCGGTCCGGCGCGACGCGTGCGCGTTCTTCCACGTCGGTGCCGGCATCGTGGCCGACTCGGATCCGGCAGCGGAGTTCGAGGAGACGCTGGCGAAGGGCAGGGGATTTGTCGCGGCGATGAGTCTCACGGCGCGGGAGGACAAAATCCGAAATCCGAAATCCGAAATCCAAAACAAATCCGAATGAGCAAACCCGAAGGCTCAAAACGCGACCCGACCGTTTGCTCATTTCGCCATTTGGAATTTGGATTTGTTTCGGATTTCGGGTTTCGGATTTCGAGCTTCGCATTTGCCGCCGTGCCGCTTCGCGGCTAAACCACTGCCGTGACCTTCCTCCCCATCGTCGTGCGCGAGCTCCAGGTGGCGGCGCGGCAGGTGGCGACGTATCGCCTGCGCGTGCTCGTGGGCGGCGCGGCGTTCGTGGTCGCGGTGATGTTCCTGATCTTCGCGGACCAGGCGCCAGCGTCGGTCGGCGGGACAGTGTTCGCCTTCCTCACTTGGGGCGCGGCCGCGTTCTGTTTGTTCGAGGGCATCCGCGTGACGGCCGATACGCTCGCCGAGGAACGGCGCGAGGGCACGCTCGGCCTGCTGTTTCTCACGGACCTGAGCGGCTTCGACGTGGTGCTGGGAAAATTCGCCGCGGCGGCGGTGCGCTCGTTCACGGCATTGCTCGCGGCGTTCCCGGTGTTCGCGCTGCCGCTGCTCGTCGGCGGCGTGACGGCGGGAGAATTCTGGCGCGTGCTGCTGGCGCTCGCGGCCACGATGCTCGTGTCGCTCACGGCGGGAATGTTCGTCTCCTCGTTCACGCGCAGCGGCCTCGCGGCGATGGGCGGGACGGCGCTGCTGCTCGCGCTGACAGTGATCGTCCCAGCGGCCGTCGGGCCGGGTGTGGCGAAGCATTTGACGAACTGGAGCGGTGAACTGGTGTTTCTCTCGGGGTCGATCGGAGGACTGTGGCGCGCCTTCGAGAATCATTTCCAGTTCGCGCCGGAGGATTACTGGCTCGCGCTCGCGGGAGCGGCGGTGACGGCATTGCTTTTTCTTGCCGCCGCGAGCGTGCTGTTGATCCGCACCTGGCGCGAGACCGGCGAGCGCGTGCCGGATTCGTGGTGGCAGCGCTTCACCCGCCCGCGTGTGAATCCCGCCAACGTATGGAGCACCGGACACCTCGCGGAGAATCCCGCCCTGTGGCTGGCCGAACGCACGCTGCCGGGCCGGCGGATGATCTGGTGGATGGTCTGGGGCGCCGCGGGCGTGTGCGTGCTCGTCGCCGCGGTCGGCGGGTCAGTCGGCGTCGGCATTTCGATCGCGATCCAGATGGGCGTGTGCTTTGTGCTTAAGGTCTGGCTGGCCGTGCTCGCGCCGCAGTCGCTCAACGAATCGCGGCGCACCGGCGCGCTCGAACTGCTGCTCGTCACCGGACTTTCCCCGCGCGAACTCGTCCGCGGCCAGCTCGAGACGTTGATGAACTACTTCATGGGCCCCGCGTTGATGGCGTCGGTGGGCATCAGCATCATCGTGCTGCCGGTGGGCATGTGGGCTGATTCGACCAATGCCCTCAATTCATTCGGTATGCTGATTCCGATGTGGATCGTGGGGATGGGCCTCTTCGTGCTGGATTTCTACGCGATCAGCTACGCGGGCTTGTGGTTCGGCCTGACCGAGCCTCGGCCCGGCCAGGCGGCGGCGCGGACGCTGCTGTGGACGATGGTCGCGCCCTGGGTGACCATGATCGTGCCGCTGTTCGGCTGCTTCGGTCTGTTGATCTGGCCGGTCTTCTGGATTGCGTGGGCCTCGATCCGGCTCGACCGGCGTTTCCGCGAAGAGGTCGCCACACCGCTGGCCGCGCGCGGCAGTGGAACCGGCTGGTGGCCCTTCGGCTCGAAGCGGCGGTTGTAATAATTCCGCGCGAGAAAAAACGCGGAGCGCCTGAAACGCGCGCGCCGTTCGCTCACTCGAGCGCGCGACCTTCGCCCTTGTTTCGCATTTCAGTTTTTGGATTTCGGATTTCCTCCGTGCCGATGGCGGTCTTGTGCGCCCGCTCGCGCGCGCGGTAGTGACTGGGCGCGATGCCGGTCACGCGCTTGAAATCGCGGCTGAAATAGAACTGGTCGTAGTAGCCGGTTTCCTCCGCGATCTTCGCGAGACTGTCGTTCGTCTCGAGCAGGCGGCGCTTGGCCTGGTTGATCCGCTCGCGTTTCAACCAGTCAATCGGGCTGGTGCCGGTCGCCGCCTTGAAGTGGCGGAAAAAATTGCTGACGCTCATGCCCGCCATGGCCGCGAGATCCGCCACGCGGAGCGGCTGTTCGTAATACAGCCGCATCGCCTCCATCGGCTTCACGAGCGACATCGGAATTTCCGGCACCTTCGCGCCCGGCTGCGGGTTCGCCTCGTGGCGCGAGGTGAAGAGGAGCTTCACCACGTTCGCGACCTCCGCGTGCAACGCCGCCTCCATCGCCACGCCGCGACTCTGCATGATGCGGAAGATGCGGCGGAAGATCGCCTCGCCCAGCCGCGCGTCCACGCCGCTGAACACCGGGCTGCCCGCCGCGGTGAGCGTCTTGTAAATCTGGTCCATGTGCGGCCCGTCCACGCGGATCCACAAAATTTCCCACGGCGAATTATCCGCCGGCCAGTGCTTGTTCGCGTGGTGGTTGTAAATCCAGCCGAGATCGCCCGGCTTCACGGGGAACGCGCGGCCGTTGACCTCGATGAAGCCCTCGCCCTTGAGGCAAAGCAGCAGCTTGTGGCCGGGATAGTTCGGATGCACGCGCTTGTAGTCCTGCCCGGCGATGAGGTGCCCCGCGCGGAGCACGCAGTAGAAAATTTCCCGGCTCCCTTCCGTCGGCGTGTGGAAGAGCGAGACGATGATCTTGGTCTCTTTCGGAGCTTTGCGCACCGGAGGATATTACATGAGCCATCCGGGTTGTCCACGGTCAGCTTGCGGCAGAATCTGACATGACCTCGCGGAAGAATCTACATGGTCAATCTGCGAATACGACCTACACTGCGCGCAGTCCAAAATCCTCATGCAACGTGCCGCCAGAATTCTCGCCGTGAGCCTCGGCTTGTGGGGTGTTTCCATTTTCGCCGCGCCGGCACCCGTGCCCGCCGATCACGGCGAGCGCATGACGGCCGGGCTGGAGTTGTTTCAGAAAAGCGTCGGCGCCTTGCTCAAGGAGAACTGCCTCGAATGCCACGGCGCGAGCGTGAAGCTCAAGGGCGACCTCGACCTCGCCACGCGTGAGAGCCTGCTCAAGGGCGGCGCGCACGGGCCGGTGGTCGTGCCCTTCAACGCAGCCGAGAGCAAGCTGGTGCAGGCCATCAAGCACTCAGGCGAACTCCAGATGCCGAACAAGAAGCCCAAGCTTCCCGCCGACGCCATCGCGCAGATCGCGAAGTGGGTGGACCTCGGCGCGCCTTACGCCGAGCCGCTCGTGAAGGGCGCGGTGGCGAAGAAGGATCGCTCGACGGTCACGGAACAGGACCGGCAGTTCTGGTCCTTCCAACCGTTGAAGAAAACTTCGCCACCGGCGGTGAAGAACAAGACGTGGGAGCAGACGCCGGTGGATCGCTTCGTCCTCGCTGGCCTCGAAGCCAAGAGACTCAAGCCCAACGCCGCCGCCGATGCGCGCACGTTGGTCCGGCGGATTTATTTCGACCTCATCGGCCTCCCGCCGACGCCGGAGGAGGTCGAGGCGTTCGTGAAATCGGCAGCGAGCAATCGGCAATCGGCAATCGAAACCCTCGTGGAAAAATTGCTCGCGAGCGAGCACTACGGCGAGCGCTGGGGTCGCCACTGGCTCGACCTCGCGCGCTTCGCCGAGAGCCACGGCTTTGAGCAGGACTACGATCGCCCGCACGCCTACCACTACCGCGACTTTGTCATCAAGGCGTTGAATGCCGACATGCCCTACGACCAGTTCGTGCGCTGGCAACTCGCCGGCGACGAACTCGCGCCGGACAATCCGCTCGCGCTGATGGCCACGGGTTTTCTCGGCGCGGGAGTTTTCCCCACGCAACTCACGGAAAAGGAATTCGAGTCCGCGCGCTACGACGAACTCGACGACATGGTGGCGACGACCGGCACGGCGTTGCTCGGGATGTCCGTCGGCTGCGCGCGCTGCCACGATCACAAGTTCGACCCCATTCCCTCGAAGGATTACTACCGGCTCGTGGCGACCTTCGCGACCACCATCCGCAGCGAGATTGACGTGGACCTGAATCCCGCCGCGCACCGGGCCGCGCTCGCGAAGTGGGACGCTGAGCACGCGCCGCTCGCCGGGGCGCTCCTGAAGTTCGAGCGCGAAGAGCTTCCCGGCCGCTTCGCGAAATGGGCCGCGAGCGCGCCGGCCGTGCCGGAGTTCGACTGGCTCGTGCTCGACGGCGTCGCGGCGAAGGCGAAAGAGGAAGGCGTCACGTTCACGCGCAAGGACGACGGCTCGCTGCTCGTGACCGGCGCGAATCCCGACCAGGATTCGTGGACGTTCACCGCGCCCGCCGTCAGCGGCTCGATCACCGCGGTGCGGCTCGAAGCGCTCGCCGACGCTTCGCTCAAGAAGAAAGGCCCCGGCCGCGCGGACAACGGAAATTTTTCGCTGAGCGATTTCCTCGTCACCGCCAAGTCCGCCGACGGCAAAGGCAAGGCCGCGCCGGTGAAGCTCGTGCGCCCGCGCGCGACCTTCGAGCAAAACCAGACCAGCCTCTCGGTCGCGTCCTCCATCGACACGAACAAGACGAGCGGCTGGGCGGTGGACCCGCAGTTCGGCAGGAATCACGCGGCGGTGTTCGAGTTCGAGCGGCCCGTGAGTTTTTCCAATGGCACGGTGCTGACGTTTGAGTTGGAGTTCAGCAACAACGCCAAGCACACCATCGGCCGGCCGCGTCTGAGCGTGACCACGAATGCGGGCGGCGCGGAGTTCGCGGCGGCGTCGCAGTTGCAAAGCGTCGTCGAGCCGCTCGTCGCGCTGCGGGATGCGGGCAGCGCGGACAAACTCACGCCGAAGCAGCGCGCGCTCGTGCTCGCCTCGTTCAAGCGCACGGATGCTGACTGGCGCGCGTTGAACGAGCGCGTCGAAAAACATCTGGCTGCGAAGCCCAAGCCGGACACCGTGCTTGTGCAGGTGAGCAGCGAGGGCTTCAAGCCGATCAAGCATCACGCCGACGGCCGCGGCTACCCGCACTTTTATCCGCAGACCTACGTCCTCAAGCGCGGTGATTCGAACCAGAAGCAGGATCCGGCCACGCAGGGTTTCATGCAGGTGCTCATGCGCAACCACCGCGACGAGCAGGCGTGGCTCGCCACGCCGCCCGCGGGCGCGCGCACCTCGTCGCGCCGCACGGGCCTTGCGAACTGGATCACCGACACCGAGAGCGGCGCGGGCCACCTGCTCGCGCGCGTGATCGTGAATCGCTTGTGGCAGCACCATTTCGGGCGCGGCATCGTGGGCACGCCGAGCGACTTTGGTTTTCAAGGCGAGAAGCCGGCGAATCCCGAGCTGCTCGACTTCCTCGCGGGCGAATTGATCCGCAACGGCTGGAGTTTGAAGGCGATGCACAAGCTGATGCTCCTCAGCGCTGCGTATCAGCAGGAGTCGAAGTTTGATCCCACGAAGGCGAAAGCCGATCCGCAGAACACGCTCGTGTGGCGTCACACGCCGCAACGGCTCGAAGGCGAAGTGATCCGCGACAGCCTGCTCGCCGTGGGCGGGTTGCTCGACCCGACGATGTTCGGCAAGGGCACGCTCGACGAGAACTCCAGGCGCCGCAGCATTTACTTCATGATCAAGCGCAGCAAACTCATCCCCACGATGCAACTCTTCGACGCGCCCGAGCCGCTCGTCAGCCAGGGCGCGCGGCCCGCGACGGTGATCGCGCCGCAGGCGTTGATGTTCATGAACAGCGCCGCTGCGCGGCAGGCCGCGGCGAATCTCGCGAAGCGCCTGAGCGAATCCGCGCCGACTTCCGCCGCGCTGGTGGAGCGCGGCTACCAACTCACCCTCGGCCGCGCGCCGACGGAGAAGGAGCGGACGAGCGCGGTGAAATTCATCGAGCGTCAGGCCGCGTCCTACGGTGACGCGCCGGACGCGCGCACCCGCGCCGCGACGGATTTTTGTCAGGTGCTTTTCGGTTTGAACGAGTTTGTTTACATCCAGTGAGGACGACATGAACGCGAACACCTTTCTCACCCGCCGGCAGATGCTCCAGCGTGCCGGCGGTGGACTCGGCTTGCTCGGGCTCGCGAGCTTGATGCGCGAGGAAAAATTGCTCGCCGCGCCCGCCGCCGATCCGCTCGCGCCGCGGGCACCGCATTTTCCCGCGCGCGCCAAGTCGGTGATCTGGATTTTCACCAACGGCGGGCCGAGCCAGGTGGACACGTGGGATTACAAGCCCGAGCTCGCGAAGCGCGACGGCAAGGAGCTGGAGGGCTTCGACAAGTTCACCGGGTTTTTTTCCAACGCCGTCGGCGGGCTGATGAAAAGCCCGTTCGAGTTCCGCCAGCACGGCCAGTGCGGCAAGCACGTCTCCGAGATTTTCCCGTTCCTCGCGCAGCACGTGGACAAGATGGCGTTCATCCATTCGGGTCACACCGAGTCGAACAACCACAGCCCCGCGCTCTTCATGATGAACTGCGGCGTGCCGCGCATGGGTTTCCCGTGCGTCGGCTCGTGGGCCACCTACGGCCTCGGCAGCGAGAGCCGCAACCTGCCCGCGTTCGTGGTGATGAGCGACCCGCGCGGGCGCGGCCTGCCGAAAGGCTCGGCGGCGAACTGGGGCGCGGGCTTTTTGCCGAGCGTTTATCAGGGAACGTATTTCCGTCCGCAGGGCGAGCCGATTGACAACCTCGTTCGCGCGAAAGAGATGAGCGTCGCGCAGCAGCGCGCGCAGCTCGACCTGCTCGGCGAGTTGAACCAGTCCCACTACGCGCAGCATCCGTTCGAGAGCGATCTCGCGGCGCGCATCGAGAGCTTCGAGCTCGCCTACCGCATGCAGAGCGCCGCGCCGGAGGCGCTCGCGCTCGACCGCGAGCCGGAGCACATCCGCCGCCTCTACGGGTTGGACAGCGAGCACTGCGCGCATTTCGCCGCGCAATGCCTCACCGCGCGGCGGCTCGTCGAGCGCGGTGTGCGGTGCGTGCAGATTTATTCCGGCGGCATGGAGAACCAGCTCAGTTGGGACGGCCACAACGACATCGTGGGCAACCACGGCGGCTTCGCGCGCGAAACCGACCAGCCCGTCGCCGGCCTGCTCGCCGACCTCGCCGCGCGCGGGTTGCTCGACGAGACGCTCGTCATCTGGGGCGGGGAATTCGGCCGGCTGCCACTCGCGCAAAAGGCGGCCAAGCCCGGCCGCGATCACAATCCGCACGCGTTCACCTACTGGCTGGCCGGCGGCGGCGTGAAGGGCGGCGTGAGCTACGGCGCGTCCGACGAGCTCGGCCACAAGGCGGTCGAGAACAAGGTCCACGTGAACGACCTCCACGCGACGATCCTGCACCTCATGGGCATGGATCACGAGCGGCTCACCTACCGTCTCAGCGGCCGCGACTTCCGGCTCACCGACGTGGCGGGCCATGTGGTGAGGGACATCCTCGCGTAGCGCTCGTCGTCGTCCTCGAATTAGCGCCCGAAAATCGAGGACGAGAACGACGACGAGGACGAGGGAAAGGTGATTACTTCTTCACCGCATCCGTCGCCCGTCCCTTGAGCAGAAACTCCTGCGCCGCCTTCTTCGTGTCGAACGTCTCGCGCACGTTGTGCTTGGCGCGCGCCAGTTCGATGAGGTTCGGAGAGTAGGCATTGGTCTTGAAGGGCAGGATGAGGGTGGAAACCTGGTCTGACTTCTTTCCAAACTGAAACGTCACCACGTCATCGGCGAACGAAACTTTCAGGCCCGCCTTGCGGATGCGCTCAGCCGACTGAGGGTCTTCCGCGGCGGCACCAAACTCCTTCTCGTATTCCGCAGCGGTGACCGGGTAGCGCACCGTCATCGCGTTGCCGTCGAACTGCGCGAAGGGCTTTGGCTTGGTGGCGAACTTGAGCAGCACCGCCTTTTCTTCCGGAGACTTTTCCCCCTCCTCCGCCTGCGAGCGCGCAAAGAACGGCACGTAGTCATTGCCCGCCGCGAGCACGGCCGAGAATTTCGTGACTGTGACATACTGCACGCCGCACAACTGCCCGCGCGCATCGAGGTAGAATGGCCCGTTCTCCACACGCACGTGCTCGAGCAGCAGCTTGAGGAATTTCTCCAGCTTTGGTTGGGCGCCCTCGGGCAGTTTCATCTCCGCGAGTTTCGCCGGGTCGTGCAGTTTCGCCAGCGTCTCGGCGACGCCCTCGCGGTTGAATTCGGTGATCCAGTTGTTGAAGAAAAAAGTCCGCTGGCCGTTCAGCACGGAGTCGAACTGCTCGCGCTCCTCCGTCGTGACCGGCCCCTTCTCGGCATGGATGCCGCGGTAGTCCTGGAAGATGCGCAGCGTGTCGGTCGCGGCGTCGTAGCGGTAGCTCATCGTCTGCTCGTCGAACTCGATGCAGCCGGCGAGCAGGCCCAGCAGCAGCGCGGGGAGGAAAAGTGCGGGGAGACGTTTCATGGCGCGAATGTTTACTCGCGCGCGTGCGCTCACAAGCGAATTTCACGAAACGGCCAAGGCTTGTGCGGTGATTGGCAAATTACGCTTGGCCAACCTCCGCTTCGCACCGTTCCATTCCGCTGAAATGATTCGCCGGCTGTTTCGCCTCGCGTGCGTCCTCGCTCTTGCGGGCGCGGCGATGCTTGGCACGGCCGGGCCGGAGGCCGGCGCTCCGGCGTGCCGCGACGCTACCAATTTTTTCTCCCCGCCGGACGACACGCTCTATCTTCAGGGCCGCTACGTTTTCCAACGCAACTGCATTCCGTGCCACGGCGAGTTCGGCGACGGCAAGGGGCCGATGGGCGTGACCGTTGTGCCGCGCCCACGAAACTTCACCACCGGTATCTTCAAATACCGCACCACGCCCTCTGGCGCGCTCCCGACCGATGATGATCTGCTCCGCACCGTCACGCAGGGCATCCCCGGCACCGCGATGCCGTTCTTTTCCGAAATCCTCACTGAACGCGACCGGCGTGCCGTGGTGCAATACGTGAAGACCTTCTCGCGCAAATGGCGCGCGCCGGAAAACTTCACCGCGCCGTTGAAAATTCCCGAGCCGCCCGATTGGTTCGCCGACTCCGCGCAACTCGCCACTCGCGCGGAGCAGGGCCGGAAAATTTTTACCGTCGCGTGCGTGGCTTGCCACGGCACGAATGGCGACGGCAAGGGTGAGGCCGCCATCGCGCTGGAAGATGCGTGGGGCCGGAAAATTGTCCCGGCCGATCTGCGCCGCCCGTGGATTCACAGCGGGCGCGAACTCACGGACCTCTACAAGGTTCTCGTGACCGGCCTCAACGGCACGCCGATGGCGAGTTTTGCCGAGACGACGACGGAGCAGCAGAGGTGGGAGTTGGTCGCCTTCATTGAACGCTTACGCCATGAAATGACGGCCAAGTAGGTGTGAAAGCGAAAGTGGATGAGTAGTGACTGCTGCCACATTGTGTGGCTTCGCGTGTGACCGGGCGCAAATGCAATTAGCGTGTCATCGAATCAAATCATCGGCGTCGCCAAACTTTCCGTTTGGCCCAGCCGACTCCAGGGTGAAATTGGTAGCCGAGGTGTAGGTGATACGAAGCGGAGTTTTCCAAGGATCAATCAAGGGAATGGATCGGTTCGCGTTTTCCGTATCGAGAAACAAGATCTGGCGAGGATTTTCGCCGCCAAGGATGGCCGAAATCCGGCGCACATCGCCGGTTGGGAAGTTTCCATAGGTAGTCCGATAAGTCTGTAACGCTCCGCGCACATTTGTCATTTGAACCGAACATCTGGCTATCCGCATCTGTCCCCTTGCCGTCATACCAATGTCGAGCAGCGCGATCAGAAGCAGCGCCGAGAGCACGACAACGACTGTTAGCAACACATCGCGCTTGAGATTCATGAGTTCCAGTTTTCTACGCCAAAGGATCGATTGGAAGATGTTGCGGCATCACGCGTTTTCTAAACTTGTCGCCCGTCGTCTCGTCCAGTCGGTTGCAACCATCCGGCACCCCTCACGATTTGCTTCGGGACTTTCGCGCCTTCGGCCGGCGACGGCGCGCTTTCGCGGATTGCGTGGCGGCCAGCGCATCGCGCAGGACGGGAATGGTGAGCCGGTCCTTGGCGCGGTTCGCCGCCTGTTTGCTGGCGAGGATGCGTTCGAGGGAAAGCACTTTGAGCGTGTGGTGGCCCAGCGGAACGTCCACGCAATGCCTCAGTTCGTCGCGGAATTCCCCAAGCCCGTGCAGGGTGAGCACGATGTCGAAAAGTTCCGCGCCGTCGCCGGCCAGCATCGGCGGATTCAGGATGCTCGGCGGCACATAGGCGGCGCCCACCGTCTGCAGCGCGCGGGAAATTTTTGGATCGCCCAGCCGCTCGAACCACAGGTCCACGTCCTGCGTCACGACCGGCGCTCCCTGCATGGTGGCGGCGGAGAGGCCAACCACCATGAACCGCACGCGGGCGCGCAGCAACGCGGTCAGCAGGCGGATTTCACTTTCGGCGAAGGGCAGTGGTGCGACCACGGATCAGGCTCCTTTGCAGGCGTTCAAGCGGCGGTTGTTCCAGCAGGATGAGGGTGTGGCGGACGTTGTCGCGGTCGGCGTCCGGGTGGGCGCGGAGCACCCGCTCGACACGGGCGGTCAGGCGGCGCGCCCAGCGTTGAGCTTGAAGCGGACTGGCGACTGGACGGCGGCGGTTCATTTTCTCGACGGGCGAAATCATAGCCGGCGACGGTCGGATTGTCACCGGCATTCGCGCCCGGCTCAATACGTCGCCCGACCGCCGCTGAGGTCGAACACTGCGCCGGTGCTGAACGAGCAATCCTCCGAACTGAGCCACACCACCAGCGCCGCCGCCTCGTCCACGTTGCCGAAGCGGCCCATCGGAATTTTCGAGAGCATGTAGTCAATGTGCTGCTGCGTGCATTGCTTGAGGATGTCGGTCACGATCACGGCGGGCGTGATGCAGTTGACCACGATGCCGCTGGTCGCGAGTTCCTTGCCGAGCGATTTGGTCAGGCCGATGACGCCGGCCTTGGCCGCGCTGTAATGCGACGCGTTGGGGTTGCCCTCCTTGCCCGCGATGGACGCGGTGTTGACGATGCGCCCGTATTTTCCGGCGAGCATGAACGGCACGACGGCGCGGCAGCAGTAGAAGACGGCGTTGAGGTCCACGTCCACGACCACGCGCCATTCCTCCGGCGTGAGTTCCCAGAGCTTCTTGTTCACGCCCGCGATGCCGGCGTTGTTGATGAGAATGTCGAGCCGGCCGAAGTGCGCGTGGGTCGCCTTCGCAGTGGCGTCCACTTCGGCGGAGTTGGTGAGGTTGAGTTGGTGCGTGTGGACGGTGCCGCGGGCGGCGAGCGCCTTCGCCGCGTCCGCGAGCGCCTTCGCGTCCATGTCCCACAGGCTCACGCTCGCACCGGAGTCGAGTAGGCGTTGTGAAATTGCGTAGCCAATCCCGCGCGCGCCGCCGGTGACGATGGCGACGCGGCCCTTGAGATCAATCTGGTTCATGGCCGCGAATGTTGGGCGGCGAGGGAAATGAAGGCGAGCGGAAATCCAGCGATCCGTTCACCGGGTGCGCATCTCGCGATCGTGTGTGACCCGCGGTGGCGAGGTGGGGCGAGACTCTGTCGAGCCGAGTTCGGCCGGCTTGGGGACTCGGCTCGACAGAGTCTCGCCCCACCGCGCGCCTGGCCCCGGCTTGGTCCGCTGGCCCTCGCCTCGCCGTGAAACCGTAAATCACTCACGGTGGCCAGATGCGTCCAGGGCCGTCAACCTGACGGTCAGCGAATCAAAACCGTTTGCCCGTTCGTAGCGCGGCTCGTGCTCGATGTGCTCCTTCGCTTCGAGCACCTCGATCTTCGCCACGCGCCCGACGAGTGCCTGCAACAGGCAGCGCACGATCAGGCGCGCGTGCGGCGCGCCGAGGCACAAGTGCGTGCCGAAGCCGAAGGAGATGTGCGGGTTCGGTTTGCGGTCGAGACGGATTTCCTCCGGCGCGTCGAACACCGCCTCATCAAAGTTCGCCGAGGACCACGCGAGCGAGACGCGCCCGCCGGGCGGAACCTTCACGCCGTGCACGTCCGTCTCCACCGGACACACGCGGCCGATGTGCGTGAGCGGCATGAAGACGCGGAAAAATTCCTCACCCGCGTGGACGATGCGCTTCGGATCCTCGCGCAGGTATTCGAGCGCGGCGGGGTTCCGGCCGAGATACGCGATGATGGAGGAAATGCTGTGGATGATCGTGTCGCGCCCGCCGGCGAAGGTGAGGTTGCCAAAGCCCATCATCTCCTCGCGTGTCAGCGGGCGTCCGCGATAGGTGGCCTTGGTCAGCGCGCTGAAAAAATCCTCGCCGGGATTTGCCTCCGCGCGGTCGAACTGCGCGTGCAGGTAGTCTTCGAGCGCCGTGCCTTTCTTGAACTCGCCGCCGGTGACCTTGAAGACGTGCATGCCCCAGCCGATCCACGTGTCCGCCTCCGACTCCGGCACGTTGAGCAGATAGGTGAGCGCACGCGACTGCACCGGCAGCGCAAACTCATTCACGATCTCGATGCACTCGCGGGCCAGCGCCTTGGAAAATATTTCCGCGATCAACGCCTCGACTTTCGCGATCACCTCGGGCTGCTTGGCGCGCTGGAAGAACGGCTCGACGATGGCGCGATACTCCGTGTGCTCCGGCGGATTGGTCTCGATGGGCAACTGGCGCATCGTCCGCACCGCCTCCTCCGACGGAATCGGGACGCGAAACGGCGCGTCCGAACTGAACGTCTTCCAATCCTTCGCCGCCTCGCGCACGTCCGCGTGGCGCAGGATCATCGGCAGGTTCTCGCCCTGGAACGGACACTGGAGCACGCCGTCCTTCTTGCGGGCTTCGCGGAAGGGATCACGCAGGTTCAAGTCGTCGGGCATGGCTTCAAGTTTCGCGGATTGTCCCCGGAGCTTCAAGGAAACAGGAGAACCACGAATGGACACGAATTAACACGGAGGGGACAAGAAGCGAATCGGTGGTCAGGCGCAGTGCCCGGATTCGTGTGCCTTCGTGTCCATTCGTGGTTGTCGTTCACCTCCGCTTTCGCGACTCTCCCGCCATGCTCCGACCGCGAAAGAAATACACCGTCTTCGATCTCCAACAGCTCAAGGGCAAACGCGTCCTCACGCACATCCACGTGAAGTCGCCCGAGGAAGCCGCCGCCGCCGAGGCTGCGGGCGTGGACCTGATGAGCTGCCCGTTCGACTCACCCGAGGCGCAGGCGCGACTGCCGCTGCTCGTCGCCGCCGCGCCCAACAGCTTCATCTCCGGCTCCACGCCGCACGGCCTCGCGTCGCCGGAGGAGGCGATCCGCGTCGGCTTCCGCGCGCTCGAACTCGGCGCGAGCTCGGTCTATTGCTCCGCGAGTCGGTTCCTCATCGAGGCGATGGCGCGCGAGCGCATTCCCGTCGTCGGCCATCTCGGCATGGTCCCGCGCCACGTCACGTGGACCAACTACCGCGCCATTGGCAAGACCGTCGCCGAGGCGAAGCAACTCCATCAGCGCATGAAGGAATTGGAAAACGCCGGGGCCTATGCGGCGGAACTCGAACTCGTCCCGCACAACCTCGCGACGTTCCTCTGCTCGCAGACCAAGATGCTCCTCATGTCACTCGGCTCCGGCAGCGGCTGCGACACGCAGTTCCTTTTCTCCGACGACATCCTTGGCGATTACGAGGAGCGCCTCCCGCGCCACGCCAAGGCCTACCGCAATTTCTTGGAGGAACACCGCCGCCTGCAACGCGAGCGCATCGCCGCCTTCACCGAATACGTCGCCGACGTGAAGGAAGGCCGCTTCCCCGCACGCAGCCATCTCGTGGAGATGGATGAGAAGCTCTTGAAGAAAGCGGTTGGGTCGCTTGGCAAGTCGGTGTCGTGACGGAGGGGCGACATTTTTGTCGCCCTCGTAAATCCAAATTGAATTACGACGGCGACAAAAATGTCGCCGCTCCGCGCCTACTTCTTGTCCGCCTCGGCCAGAATCTTCTTCGCCTCGACCGCGCCGATCTCGCGCACGAAGAGGTTGCGCCAGCGGATTTCGCCGCCGTGGGTCTGGAGCATGATCGGGCCTTTGGCGGGCAGCGGCTTGGTGCGGTCCCAGTAGTTTTCCATCACGTTGCCGTCCACGACGAGTTTGTCATTGAGCCACACCCAGGTGCGCGCGCCGATCTGGCGGATGCGAAACTTGTTCCATTCACCGAACTCTTTGTCCGCCACGACGAGCGGGTCGCGACCGGGCGTGTTGGGCGTGTTGTTGAATAGGCCGCCGGAGCCAAGGTGGGGTTTGCGGTCGGGCTTCTTCTCGTCGAACACCTGCGTCTTGTCCCAAATCTGCACCTGCGGCGTGCCGCGCAAGTAGATGCCGCTGTCGGCCTTGGCGACGGTCTTGTATTCAATGTGCAATTCGATGTCGCCGAACTCCGCGTCGGTCGTGGCGTAGGGGCCGGTGCCGGCGTTGACGAGTTCGCCATTCTCCACGCGCCAGTGATTTGGAAAATCTTCCCGCTGCTGCTTGAGGTTCGCGGCGAGCTTGTCGTCCTTGAGCTTGGCCGACGTGTGCGGGTTCCAGCCAT
Organism: Verrucomicrobiota bacterium; assembly: GCA_016199935.1. Classification (GTDB taxonomy): domain Bacteria; phylum Verrucomicrobiota; class Verrucomicrobiia; order Limisphaerales; family JACQFS01; genus JACQFS01. The sequence goes on along the minus strand of JACQFS010000246.1, from coordinate 15,193 downwards.
ACCAGCCGGCGAGGTCTGTGCCGTTGAAGAGCGCGCGAAAACTTTTCGGCGGATTCGACGCGGTGGGATGGAGCGAACTGCAGCCGGCGAGCAGGAGCGCGGTGAGGGTGAGGAGCGGGAGGTATTTCATGGTGTGTTCAGGATTTGATGGATGCAATCAGAGCGATGGGGTGTTCGGCAAGTTCACAGGTTCTGCTGAAAGTTCGGCGAACAGCGCCGGATCGTCGAGCGCCAAAGCGGCAAGTGCCTGATCCAGATGCGCCGGGGTTCGCCCACCGACGAGCACTGAGGCGACGCCCGGCTGATGCAGCGCCCACGCGAGCGCGAGGTGCGCCGGTGAATGGCCGGTGCGCGCGGCCACCGACTCCAATCGGGCGAGCCGCCGATACGCCGTGTCGTGGAAATAAACGTCCTGATGCCCCGGCACCAAATCGAAGCGCGATCCGGGTTGCACGGCGCGCTGGTGTTTGCCCGTGAGGAATCCCGCACCGAGCGGACTGTAAGTGACAATGGCGATCTGCTGCGCGGCGCAGAATTCGCGGAACTCCGCGCTCACGTCGCTCACCGCGAGGTTGTGATTGTTCTGCACCACGCTGAAGCGTTCGAGGCCGTGCTGCTGTTGCAAGGCCAGCGCGGTCGCAAGTTGCTGCTGGTTGTAGTTGCTCACGCCGAGCGCGCGGATTTTGCCGGCACGCACCAGCGCATCCAGCGCCGCAAGTGCGGCGGGCGATTCCGCCGTCGCATCCCAGCGGTGAACATACAGGAGGTCAGTCGTCGCGCGGCCGAGCCTCTGCAAACTTTCGCCAACGGCCTCCGCAATGCGCGCCGGTTCATACGGCGGGAGAATCTTCGTGGCGATAATCACCGTGCCTTCGGCGGGCCGACGCGAAGCCAGCCATCGGCCGAGGATTTTTTCCGACGCACCCAGCCCGTAGGCGGCCGCGGTGTCGAAGAAAGTGACGCCGCGCGCAAACGCGTGATCGAGCAAAGCGAACGAAGCGGCCTCATCAATCTCCCGCCCGAACGTCACGCAGCCGAGGCCGATCCGGCTGACTCTCAGCCCTGCGGGCGTGATGACGCGGGTGTCCATCGTCACCGTTGGCTCCAAGTCGTGTTCGGCTTCTTCCACTGGATGCGCGCGGCGAAGACGGCGTTGTCCGAGCCGTATTTCATGCATTGCGTGAAGTCGGCGTAGTTCGGGCCCGTGGTCTGCATCCACTCGGCATCGGTCACCCAGGTTTCGTTTTCGTTCACCTCGGTGACGCCGAAGTTGCCGAGCTTCGCGCCACGCTGCGGCATCAGCTCGCGCTCGCTCGCGCGGATGACGTGGAGCTTCGCCGGGTCCACGCGGCCGATGAAGAGTGGCGCGCGGTTGCGCGGGATGTGGTCGTTGTTCGCGCCGCGCCGCGTGTAGCAGAGGAACAGCGCCTCGTCGTGCGTAACCCAATGGGCCTGCGTGTTGTAGCTGCCGAGGTCGGTGCCGTCGTCCCACGTCCACGGCTTGAGCTTCGTGTCGAAATGCAAACCGTCGTCGCTCGTCGTGACGTAGGCGCGCTGGTCGTGGCGGATGGTGAGGTAGTAGCGGCCCTTGAAGCGCGTGAGCGACGGCTCGTGCAGGCCGCGGTCCGTGTCCACGCTCAACTCGTTGCCCATCGCCTTCACCGTGAGCTTGCGCCCGTCGAAGCCGCATTGCAGAACGAGCACGCGGCTGAACTTCCCGCCCTTCGGCGAAAAATAAATCGGGAGCAGGATGTCGCCATCGGGCAGGTCGAGTCGCTGCACGCAGCCCGCGCCGGAGTTGAAGAAACGCGGGTCGTCGGCCGGCATCGCGAGCGGCTCCCACGCGGTCCATGTGCGTTTGTTTGGATCGTAGATGGAATAGACCGTCTCGCGCGAACGCTGCGGCGCGGCGATGACCTTGTTGTTCGCGTAACGGACATTGTGTCCGATGCCGAGCAGCGTGCCGGACTTCGCGTGCCACTTGGGCCAGAAGTCGCTCGCCGCCACGACGACGCCGTTCGGTTCATCGCGCCGACCGAGCGTGGCCGTATGCTCGACCGGTCCGCTCCACGTTTTGCCGAAGTCGTCGGTGCGCATCTCGTTCAGCGCATAAAAAATGTCGCTGCCCACGAGCATCGCCTTCTGCATCGTGAGCACGACCTTCGGTGGGTTGCCGGGAATCGCGCCCGCGCGCGGATGCACCCAGCAGGATTTTTTGTCGAAGCCGGTGCTGACGGTGTCGAACTTGAGGTCGAACAAAGCCGGCTCCGCGGCGAGCAACGGAGCGGCCAGCGAAAGAGCGACGAGGAAACGTTTCATCGGTGACCTGACGGCGTCAGCCCCAGAAGCCCCGGAGCCTGTCTTTGTCCGTGACGCCGAGCGGGAATTTTTTGGCGAGCGCGTGGTCGGCGATCCCGGCGTATTGGCGCAGCGCCTCGTGGATGTGCTCGGGGCGCACGCGGATGCCGGCGGTCTTTTCCTTTTCGCACGCGAGCGTCTGCGGGTTGAGCGTGACGTGGAATTGTTTCTCGTCCGTCGCGCCGATGACGCGGTTGCCCTTGATGCGCGGCCCGAGAAACATGACGGAGCCGACGGACCAGTGGTCCTTGCCGTTGCCGCCGTTGTAATTCGGCGTGCGGCCCATCTCGCTCTGCATGATTACGACGAGCTGGTCGCGAATCTTCAACTCCTCCGCGCGCCGGATCGTGTAGGCGATGCCGGCGAGCAACTCGGGGATCAGCTTCATCTGGTCTCGGTCGTTGTTCGCGTGGCTGTCGAACTGGCCGATGCTCAGATTCGCCGAGACGCACACGCCGGCCTTGAACGACGCGAGCGCGATCTCGGCCTGCTGCGCGAGGCGATCCTTCGGCATCGATGACGGGATGAAAGGCGTGATGCGCTGCATCGCTTTCGAGTTCACTTGCGCGGCGTAGAGCATGTTCTCGGCGCGCTCCTGCCGCGGGAGGAGTGGCTGCGTCGCGCGGGCCTCGCGCTGGTCACGCAACGCCGCCTCGATGCGCGCGAGCGCGAAGTCGTCGTGGTAAGGCGTGCGCGGATTGCCCTCGACGGCGTCGGCATTCGCGATCGTCCGGAGCGACTGGATGTAGGGCACGCGCGACATCGCGACGATGTTGCCGGTGGCGGAATAATTTCCGAACGTGAGGAACGAGAGCGGGCACGTCGGCCCTTTGCACGCGGCGACGAGCGCGGCGAAGGTCGGATACGCGAGGCTGTCGAGTTTGCCCGTGGCCATGTAGCGCGCGCCGGGCGAATGGTTGTTCACCGAGTAGTCGAGGCCGTTGAGCGTGAGCAGTTCGCCGCCGAACTCGCCGTAGAATTCCTCGTTGCTCATCCCGCCGGTCTTCTGCTTGCCCGTCGGCGCAAACTTGTGCGCGCCCTTCGTCTGGATGTCGCCCTCTCCGTAAAGCCGGTTGATTTCGTTGATGCCTTTCGGGTCCATCAAGTAGGTCGTGTCCCAGCCGCCCGAGGCGTTGAAGACGATGTAGAACGGCCCCGCGTAGGGCGGTTCCTCCTTCACCGCCGCGCGCAGCAACGAGGTGATGCCGCCGGGGCAAGTGAAGCCGAGGCCGAGCAGGCCGCAGAGTTTCAGGAAGTCTCGTCTCATAAGTGGGTGGAAAAAAGTTTTGCCCGCGAAGCACGCGAAGGCACGCGAAAGGGAACGCAGGCCGCCGTGCTTCTCCCTCTCCTCCGTGAAACGGAGGAGAGGGCCGGGGAGAGGAGGTGCGCAATCCAAACGGCATCGATTCCCCTCTCCCCAACCCTCTCCCCGCTCGTTCCTCGCGGGGCGAGGGAGTCGGAGCGCGCAGCGTCGTTGGAACCTTTCGCGTCTCTTCGCGTGCTTCGCGGGCAATTCTTCATGGTGTTCACTCGTAAAGAAACTCGTGCTGCCGCAGGAGATACGTCACCACGCCGCGCCACGCGCGCACGGTGTATTTCGGATCGGGCACGGGCGCGAGCGTGCCCTGGCGGCAGGTGTAGCTTTCCTGCGTGTCCAGTTGCTTCCGGTGCTCGGCGGCGTCGCTCACGATGCCGGCGAAAAGCTGGAACGTGCGCGTGACTTCCGGCGAGTCCGGCGTTTCGTCGCGGCCCAACACACGCTGGTGCAGATGCACGATGGCCGCGCGGATTTTCGCGGCCGTCTCGGGCGATGTGCCGGGCACCACGTCCGGCTCGATGTTCGGGAAAAGTTTCCTCTCCGCAGGCGCGCGGCTGAAGTCCAGCGCGGTCTGCTTGCACGCCACGTCGTTCGCGAGGATGCGCTGGATCGCGCCCATCGCGCCGCTCGGGTCGGCGGCGCGCTCGGTGACTTCCTTCGAGTCAATGCCGCCGTAGAGCATGTCCAGTCCGCCGTCCGAATGCTTCAGCCGGCCCCAGCCCTTGCCGAAAATCGCCGCGACCTTCCGCTCCACCTGCTCGGGCGCGAGCATTCGCACGAGGCCGAGATCGTCGAGTTCCGCGCGTCGCTGCGGATTCGCCGCGACCGTCGCGAGCCCATCGGCGCGGTAGAAGTCGGACACGACCCAGTCCTTGAGCACGTTTTTGAAATTGAAACCGTTCGCGGCAAAGCGCGCGGCGATGGCCTCCGTCTGTTTCCGCTGCGCGAGATACGCGCGGCGCTTCGCGGCGAAGAGCGGGTCCTCGATGTCCTTCGGTGGCAGCAGCACCTTGCGGCCGGTGAGCAGGTAGTAAGCGTGCTCGACCATCGCGACGGCGAAGCGCGGATCCTTCGCGGTGCGTTCGCCGAGCCATTGCAGCGAGCGCCAGCGTTCGTCGCCGGGCAAGTCCTCGCCCTCGAAGCCCGCGCCGAACATGTCCTCGAACCACCCGCCCTTGCGCTTGCCGTAGATTCCTTGCTCCGCGAACCGCCAGTAGTCCTGAAACAAACCCGCCACCGGATCGATCGTCTTGTGGCACACCACGCACTCGCTCGCCTCCATCGTGGGCACTTTGTATTTCGCCGTCACCGCGGCGGCGTCGCTCACGCGCGCGGCGAGCTCGAGCACGTCCACGCCGAGGAAGTGGAGGAAGAAAACGCGCGCGCGCTGGCGGTTGCGGTTCGTCTCGGTCGTCGGGTAGCGGCTCAGATACTGGAACGTGCTGAGCAGCCCCGCGTGCGGATAGAAGCCCGTGGCCGACTCCTGATCCTGCTGCTTCGAGCGGCCCTTGAGCGCCTTGAGCCGCACCGGAATATATTCAAAAGGGTCGTCCGGATTTTTGAACCGCGCCTTGGTTTCCTCGAAGATGCCGTATCCACGCGCGGTGTAGGGCGTGACCATGATGTAATCCGCCGTGACGATTTCGGTGAAGGGCTTTCCGTTTCGCACGATGTGCTCGATGAGCCGCAGCGGTTCGCCGTGGAGCGCCTCGCGATATTCGCGCGCCATCCGATAGCCGGCCTGCTTGCGATCCTTCTCGTCCGCGATGTCCTTGAATTCGTATTTCTGAAACCAGTGCCGCTGCGGGAAATGGTCATAGGAAAGAAACGTCTGATCGGCGTTCCCGTCCGCGCCGAGCGTGAGGAAAACGTCGTTGAACGCCTCGCGCAGCCGGTCGTAGAACGCATCCTCCCGCAGCACCGCGTCGAGAATCGCCGGCAGCGCCTTCAAACCCTGCTTGCCGATCGCCGCGAGTTCCGCCTCCGTGGGCAGCCGGCCCGCGAGCGAAAGCGTCACGCGCCGGAGCAACCGCCGGTCGTCCACCATCGCGATGCCGTCGAAGAACGGCGGCGCGTTTTTGTCCGCTTCGGTCTCCTGCGCGAGCGTCGCGGCCGGCGGCGCGTTCACGCGACGGACGAAATCCGCGAGCACGCGATGGCCGGCCGAGTCCGGCAGGAGCACCTGCTTGCCGCCGTGCTTGATCTCGCCGGTGGCCTTCAGCAGCAGACGCGACTGCTCGCCCTCCTTCACGCGCGCGGACTGGGTGAAGGACCGCCAGTTCTCCCGCATCGCCTCATCGCGCGCGGCACCCGTCGCGCGGCTGAGGTCGCGCAGCACGAGCTTGCTGTCCTCGGCATCGCCGCCGGCCTTGTGGCACTTCACGCACTCCAGCGCGCCGACCTTCGCCCAGACCTCGTCCGTGAAAAACGGACCCATCGCCGCGCACCCGGCCCCGGCGTAAGGCTTCAACTCCGCCCCGCGCGCGGCGACGGCGAACAACGCCATTGCGGCGAGCGCGAAACCGCCGAGACGTGTGCAAAGGGTCATGAGCGCGAGTTTGGACGTAGCGAGGCTCCGTTCAACGCGAAAATATTTTGCCGTCCGTTGACCCGTGCTCTCACGAGCGCGGCCACCTGCGCCGGGCCAAACCGCGGCTTGCCAGAATGGCCGGCCGGAGCGCAAATACGCCGCAGATGCACCGCGACAGAACCAACCAAGCTGGGCTGGGCCGGACGGAAGTTTGGCGGAGTTCCTATTGGATGGCGCTACGCATTTCCGGGGAATGAACTACATGAAGCTGCTTCGCCGACTGCTCCCGCAGCCTGAATTGTTAAACAAGCGCGTTCGCTTGTCCGGCGGCTATGATGCCGACCCAGCTTGGTTGTGTGGTCGCGTGGAGTGTTTCGGCCGCGTCACGCGCTTCATTCCAGTCGAGACAGGCAAGGCCGCGACCAAGGCTGTCGTCGAATTGGAGTCACCCTTACCCTTCAGCGACATTCAAGCTACGCACGCCTTACTATCACTTCGTTACGCTGACGCAGTTTGGAGCGCGCGTGAGATAGTCCACATTGAACTATCCGACAGCGACCCATTGTCCCCTCAAGCCCATACGATTTGGGCGGAGTCTCATGCCAGCTACAGCCTTATCGGCTAAATCGCCAATGCGGCCCCGCCGCGCTCACCAGAATTTCCACGCGCCCCGGCCGAGGACCCACGCGGCGAGCAGCGCGTTGGTGATGGCGTGCGCCGTCAGCGCGTCGCCCAGCCGGTTCTTGCGCAGCACCAGCCCCTGATAGATCAGCCCGCACAGGATGCCCGGCACCCACTCGAAGTGCGTCAGCCCGAACGCCGCCGCCGTGGCGAGGAACGGCATCCACCCGAAATGATTCAGCGGCAGCGCGGCGAAGTCCGTCTTCACCAGGTAGCGGTGGAGGAACGAGCGGTAGAACACTTCCTCCAGCGGCGGCACCACGAACGTGGACCCCAGCGCGCGCACCGCGATGAAGAGCCACGCGAGCGCCGAGCCGTCGCCGAATTGCGCATGGGGATTCCAGGGCAGGGGGGACTTGCCCGTGGCCGTGCCGCCGAGGCCGACCTTGGCGAGCAGCGCATCGAGCGGCGGGTAGAGTCCGTCCAGCCCCACCCACAGCGCGAACACCGCCACGCCCGCCACCACCGCCTCCCAACTGAACGCCCACCGGCATTCGCTGATGGACTTCCACACGACCGCGAGCAGGGCCGCGCCCGCCAGGGTTTTCGCGAGGTAGAACCAGTAGCGCCCCGTCTCGCCGCACTGCCCCTGCGCCCACGTGAGGACGAGGAACACGGCGAACGGCACGACGCGCACCGCGAGCGGCGAGCCGCGGAGGCGTTGGAGGAGCGATGACACGCGCGGATGAAAGCGGGAAAGCGGGAAGCGGGGAAGCGGAAAGAGGAAAGCGGTAAGGGTGGTAGGGCAGCGGTGTCCTCCCCGCGCCGCGATGTCAACGAAAGCGTCCGGCCTGTCCGCGGCGCGCTGAGGACAGCGCGCCCTACCCGGCGCTCAGTGCATCTTCAGCACCTTGAGTTCGCCGTCGAACTGGAGGGTGACGCTCTGCCGCTCGATCTTCGCCACGGTCGCGCCATTCACCTCGTCGCCGACGAAGACGAACGCGCCGTTGATGAGCGCGGAGGAGGAGGCGGCACTGTAGGTGATGCCCTGAAGCTTGAACGTGGGCGCGGGTTTCGCCACCGGCGCGGCCGGCTCGACGATCAGCGTGCCGGAGGCGTCGGCGATTTCCCCGTCGTTGGACTGGAGGTCTCGCGGCGCGGCGTCCTCGACCTTCGGCACAAATGACTCAGGGGACGTCGTCGGGGCGGTCACCGCGGCGGCGGACGGAGTGGGAGTGGAGAAGGCGGGAGCGGTCCCGGTTTTCGCGGCGGCGGTGGGCGCGGCCGGTTCCGCCGAGGCGTCGCGGTGCTCACCGCTCATCCACCATTCGCGCAGAAAGAAGGCGGCGAGCAGGAGCACGACGGTGAGCGCAAAGGGGAGGACGACGAGCGCGATCCACGCGGGGCGGCGTTCCTCGTGGCGCGCGTGGTGCAGCACGCCCATGGCGCGGGGCGCGGGGTGCTGCGGCGCGACGGGCTGGACTTGGCTGGCTTGTTTGAGGGCTTCGTTGATCAGGCTCATACTTCAATGTGACCTTCAAGCTCCCGCATGGCCTGACCGACCAGGCGGAAGTTGATCACATTGGTCTGATGCACGAAGCCTGCCAAAAGACATTTGTCGCAAAGGGCGTTGAGGAGCCGGGGCACGCCGCCGCTGTATGTATACAGGCGCCAGAGCGCCGGGAAGGTGAAGAACGGCCCGCCCGTGGAGCCGGCGGTCTGGAGGCGATGCTGGACATACTGTCCAATTTCATTACGACGCAGCGGGCGCAGCTCGAGTCGCTCCAGCCCGCGCACGACCAAGCCGTATTCCATCGCGATGGCCTTGATGAGATCGTTGGCGTCGAGCACGGGGTTGAGGATGACGGCGGTGGAGAAGCTGGGACCGAGCTCGTCGAGGATCGCGCGGCAGAGCGTGGTCTTGCCGGCGCCGACCTCGCCGGTGAGCTGGACGAAACCCTTGCGCTCGCGGATGCCGTAGAGGAGGTGGTTGAACGCCTCGCGATGCTTCGCGCTGAAGAACAGGAAGCGCGGATTGGGCGTGATGGTGAATGGTGCCTCTCTCAGGCCGTAAAATTCGAGATACACAGCGCGTTGGTTCGTGTCGTTTCGGAAACTCCCCCCGGCGGCCGCGTCGCGTCCGGTCCGCCGCGGAATTCTGCGCGCCAGTGTGGTGCGCGGCGACGCGAGGTCAAGCCTGCAAACCGAAACCGGAGTCTCACCCCACCTCACGCGGACGCCGGACCGTCGAGGATATTGCGCGCCGCGCGCAGCAGCGCGTCCATCTCCGCGTCGGCGCCGATGGTGAGGCGGAGGAAGTCGCGGACCTCGGGCGAGCTGAACCAGCGCACGAGAATTTTGCGCGCGCGGAGTTTTTGCAACCACGCCTCGGCTACGAAACGCGGCGGGCGCGCGAGGAGGAAATTCGTCTGGCTCGGCAACACCTCGAAGCCCAGCGCGCCCAGCGCCGCCGCCGTGCGTTCGCGCGTGGCCACGATGCGGCGGAAGTTCGCGCGGTAATAACCAAGGTCATCGAGCGTCGCCAGCGCGGCGACCTGGCCGAGGCCGTTGACATTGTAGCTGTCGCGAATCTTGTCCAGCGCGGCAATGAGTTCCGGATGGCCGATGAAGTAGCCGATGCGCTGAAAGCACAGCGAGTAGGCCTTGCTGAACGTCCGCGACACGATGACGTGCGGAAACTTCAGCGCGAGCCTGAGCGCGTGCTCCTTCGCGAAATCCACGTAAGCCTCGTCGAGCACCACGACGCCCTGCTGCGCGCGGCAGAGTTTTTCCAACTGCGTCGTGGCGTAGCCCGTGCCGCTCGGCGCATTCGGCGTGGTGACCAGCGTGAGCGCCGCGCGGAAATCCCACTGACCGCCACGACGCAGCTCCGCGACCGACGGCAGCGAGAAATCCGCGCCGAGCGGCACCGCGTTCTTCGCCGCTCCGTGGATGTCCGCGAGCACGGGATAGAGCGAGTAGCTCGGGGTGAAATACTGAACAGTCTCGGAGGGACGAGCTCCGCGAGTCCCTGACATTTTCTTATCGGGGACTCGCGGAGCTCGTCCCTCCGGCTCCACAAACGCCCGCACCGCCAGCGCGAGCAATTCATCCGAGCCGTTGCCGACGATGATGTTCTCCGCTTTGCACCCATGATGTTTCGCGAGCCGCTCGCGCAACGCCTGCGCCGTCGGGTTCGGATACAGCCGCAGCCGGCTATCCACCGCCGCCTGCACGGCGCGCAGCACCCTCGGCGAGGGCGGGTAGGGATTCTCGTTCGTGTTGAGTTTGATGAGGCCCTTGATCTTCGGCTGCTCGCCGGGGACGTAGGCGTGCAACTTGCGCACGAGCGGACGGATGAGCTTCATTTGCCCTCCGTCCTGATCGTGGCCGAGCGGCCGTGCGCATCCAGCCCTTCCAGTTCGGCAAACTTCCGCACCGCGCCGAGCGCCTTCTTGAGCGACGGCTTGGTGTATTCCACCACGCTCGTGCGGCGTTGAAACTGGTCCACGGTCAGGCCGGCGAAGCTCGCGCCCGCGCCGCCGGTCGGCAGCGTGTGGCTGGGACCGGCGACGTAATCGCCCAGCACCGTCGGCGAATAGTTGCCGAGGAAGATCGCGCCCGCCGTCACGATGCCCTGGCTCAACTCGCGCGCGCCGCGCGTCGTCACTTCGCAATGCTCCGGCGCGAGGCGATTCACGAGGGCCACGCCGTCGGCGAGCGACTTCACCTGGATGAGCCAGCCGTTCGCGTCGAGCGCGCGCTGGATGAACTCGCGGCGCGAGAGCTTCGGAAGCTGCCGCGCGATTTCCTTCTGCACCGCCTTCAGAAATTTCGCCGAGGGCGTGACGAGCCACACGCGCTCGTGGCCGGAGCCGTGCTCGGCCTGCGCGAGCAAATCGGCCGCGGCGAACTTCGCGTCCGCCGTGTCGTCCGCGAGCACGAGCACTTCGCTGGGTCCGGGCAGCAGGTCAATCGCGACGTGGCCGAACAGCAGGCGCTTGGCCGCGACGACGTAGGCGTTGCCCGGGCCGAAAATTTTCTGCACGCGTCGGATCGTCGCCGTGCCGAGCGCGAGCGCCGCGATGGCCTGCGCGCCGCCGAGCCGGTAAATCTCCGTTGCCCCCGCCGCGCGCGCGGCGAAGAGGAGCGCGGAGTTGATCGAACCGTCGCGCCCGCACGGCGTGCAGACGACGATCTCGCGGCAGCCCGCGACCTTCGCGAGCGTGATGGTCATCAGCGCCGTCGAGGCCAGCGGCGCGGTGCCGCCGGGGATGTAGATGCCGACGCGTTGAAACGGATCGAACTTCTCGCCGACCGTCGCGCCGTGGGAATTTTTCATCCGCCAGTTTTTCCGGCGCGACTTGCGCGCAAAGGCCGCGATGTTTTTCTCCGCCTCGGTCACGGCGGCGCGCAGGGCGTCGTCGGCCCGCACGGAGGCGGCGAAGCTTTCCGCGGAGGTCACGGCGAGTTGTTCGGCCGTGAGCTTCGCGCCATCGAAGCGCTCGGTGAATTCCAGCAGCGCCGCGTCGCCGCGCGTGCGCACGGCCTCGACGATGTCGCGCGCGCGCTGCTCGATGGCGGGGTCGAAGAGGCTCGACGCCGCGGCGAGTTGCGCGAGGCGGCCCGCGAAATCCGCGTCGGTGTGCCGGAGGACGTTCATGCGGCGCGGACGCTAGAAGAACGGCGGGGGAATGTCAAAAGCGCGGGGTGTCGGCGGACGCGGCGGCGCGGTTCGGCAGTGCTTCCGCGTTTGTCCCAAAACCCTGTTGACTTGCCCTGCTCCTTTGCTACGTTCGCCGCTCCTTAAACGGAAATTTCGATGAAAACGTTTCTGCCGAAAGATTATTTGCAACAGCGGAAGTGGCTCGTGGTGGATGCCAATGGCGCCGTGCTGGGCCGCCTCGCCACCAAGGTCGCCCAACTGCTGCGCGGCAAGCACAAGCCCATCTTCACGCCCTTCTGGGATGCGGGCGACTTCGTGGTCGTGATCAACGCTGAAAAGGTGCGCGTCACCGGCAAGAAGGAGACGGACAAGGAATACATGACCTACTCCGGCTGGAAGGGCGGCGAGAAATACGAGACCGTCGCCCACCGCCGCGAGCGCCGGCCCGAGTTGCTCATCGAGAAGGCCGTCTGGGGCATGATGCCCAAGGGCCGCCTCGGCCGGCAGCTCATCACGAAGTTGAAAGTTTACAAGGGTGACAAGCACCCGCACCAGGCGCAGGGCCCGGCGTCGGTCGCGCTCGCGAACTGATTTCATCCCAACCCACACAGCATGGCTACCAAACTTCAGGAATTCCTCGGCACCGGCCGGCGCAAGACCTCCGTCGCGCGGGTGCGTCTCGCCGCGGGCGAAGGCAAGATCACCGTCAACGGCCGCGCGTTTGAAAATTATTTTCCCACCGACAACCTCCGCGGTCTGGTGCTGCGTCCGCTGACGCTCACCGAAACCGCCGGCAAGTTCAACGTGCGGATCAACGTCAACGGCGGCGGCCCCGTCGGCCAGGCGGGCGCGTCCCGGCACGGGATCTCCCGCGCCCTGCTTCAGGTGGATGCGAACCTGCGTCCCGCGCTGAAGAAGGACGGCCTGCTCACGCGCGACTCGCGCATGAAGGAGCGCAAGAAATACGGCCAGCCGGGTGCCCGCAAGCGCTTCCAGTTCTCGAAGCGTTGAGCGAAGCGAAAGTTTCCAAACCCCGCTGGCGCAGGCCGGCGGGGTTTTTCATTTCAACTCGGAACTTGGTTTTCAGGTTTTCAAGTTATCAGGTTTTCAGGTTGGCTATGCGGCGGCGAGGTCCGCGACTCGCCACTTGAAAACCTGACAACCTGAAAACATGACAACTAGAAATGTCGCCATCATCGGTGCGTCCGGTTACTCGGGCGAGGAACTCGTGCGGTTGCTCCTCAACCACCCGCACGCGGAACTCGTCGCCGTCACGTCACGCCAGAGCGCGGGACAATCCGTCGCGCAGGTCTTCCCCAAATTCGCCAGCCATCCGAAGTCGAAAGCGCTGCGCTTCAGCGACCCGAACGCGGAGGTGCTCGCGAAGCAGGCGGACATTGTCTTCCTTGCGCTGCCGCACGGCGTCGCGGCGGAGTTCGCCGTGCCGTTGCTGAATGCGGGCTGCACGGTGATTGATCTCAGTGCCGACTTCCGGCTCAAGAGCGCGGAGGTTTACAAAGATTTCTACGCGCACGACCATCCTGCGCCGGAGTTGCTGAAGAAGTCCGTCTATGGCCTCCCGGAAATTCATCGCGCGAAAATCAAGGGTGCCACGCTCATCGCCTCGCCGGGCTGTTATCCGACGAGCATTTTGCTCCCGACCATTCCGCTGCTCCGCGCGAAGCTCATCAAGCCCACCGGCATCATCGCCGACTCGATGAGCGGCGTGAGCGGTGCGGGCCGCAAGGCGGAGGTGGATTACCTTTTTGTCGAGTGCAACGAAAGTGTGCGCCCCTACGGCGTGCCCAAGCACCGGCACCTTTCCGAAATTGAGGAGCAGCTCTCGCTCGCGTCCGGCGAGAAGGTCACGATTCAGTTCACGCCGCACCTCATCCCGGTGAATCGCGGCATCCTCACCACGCTTTACCTCGCGCCGGAAAAACATTTCAGCAATGCCACCGAAGCCGCCGCGCTCGGCGAGCAGATCACCGCGTGCTATCAGGCCGCCTACGCGAACGAACCGTTCGTCCGAGTGCTCGAAGGTAAGGCATTGCCCGACACCAAGAACGTCACCGGCACCAACGTCGTCGAGATCGCGTGGCGGCTCGACCCGCGCACTGGCCGGCTCATCGTCATGAGCGCCGAGGACAACATCGTCAAAGGCGCCAGCGGCCAGGCCGTGCAGAGCATGAACATCCTCTGCGGCTTCCCGGAAACTGCCGGTCTCGTCTGATCCGTTTGATCCGCGCCATCCGCGGGAAGATTTTCTCCTGATGAAAGTGAAACTCAAATCCATCGAAGGCTCCATCGTCGCTCCGCAGGGTTTTCTGAGCGCGGGCGTTTTTTGCGACATCAAACGCCTCGGCACCGGCAAGGGTTCCAACAAGGGCCAGAAGCGCGACCTCACGCTCATCGTTTCCGAAGTGCCTGCCGCCGTCGCCGGGCTTTTCACGACGAACCAGATTTGCGCCGCGCCCGTGAAGGTCTGCGCGCAACGCGTGAAGAAGGGCAAGGCGCAGGCCATCGTGGTGAACTCCGGCAACGCCAATGCGTGCACCGGCAAGCAAGGTATGAAGGACGCGCTCGAAATGACGCGCCTCGCCGCCGCGCAACTCCACCTGCCGCCGGAGCAAGTCCTCGTCGGCAGCACCGGCCGCATCGGCGTGAACATGCCGATGGAAAATGTCCGCGCCGGCATCGCGGAAGCCGCGCAGTTGCTCGGCAATGCGCCGGAGCACGCCGACGAAGCCGCCGAGGCCATCATGACCAGCGACACGCGGCCGAAGAAAATCGCCGTGGAGTTCAAGCTCGGCGGCAAGACCGTGCGCATCGGCGGCATCTGCAAGGGCGCGGGAATGATTCAGCCCGGCATGAGCCCGACCGGCGCGCGGCCCGCCACCATCGCTGGACTAACTCTCGAGCAACAACTCGGAATGTTTCATGCGACCATGCTCTGCTTCATCACCACCGACGTGGCGATCGAGGCCGAAATGCTACAGCCCATGCTAAACCGGGCTGTAGCACAGAGCTTCAATCGGATCACTGTGGACGGCGACATGAGCACCAACGATACGGTCCTTGTGCTGGCCAACGGGTTGGCCGGCAATGACGAAATCTTCGATCTGGCCCGGTTCGGCACTCACCTCGTCCACGATCACAGCCTCAAGCTCACGCCAAGCATGAAACGAAAGCTCAACCAAAGCTTTAAGAGGCAATCTGATGAAGCCGACCTGTTTGAATCGGCTCTCAGCCACGTCTGTCTCGAACTCGCCAAGATGATCGTGCGCGAGGGCGAGGGCGTTCACCGCGTCGTGACCGTTCGCGTCGTGGGCGCAAAGACCATTCAGGATGCCGATGCGGCCGCGCGCGCCGTGGCGAACAGCGCGCTCGTGAAGACGAGTTGGCACGGCGGCGACCCGAATTGGGGCCGCATCATTGACGCGCTCGGCTACAGCGCCGCGACCGTCGTCGAGGACAAGGTGGACATCGGCTACAGTGCGTCCGCCGCCGCGTCGGACGCTTTGGCGGGACAAGCCGGCAAAAAAATTCTCTGGTCGCTCAAGCGCGGCCAGCCGACGAAGGCGACCTTCAAGGAACTCTGCGCCGCCGCCGCGCCGGACGAGTTCGATCTCCACATCAATCTGAACCTCGGCAAAGCCGGCGCCATCATGTATGCCGCCGACCTGACCGAGAAATACGT
>JACQFS010000245.1 GCA_016199935.1 Verrucomicrobiota bacterium | reverse complement strand
GGATACTCGGTGAAATTATTTTGCACACCGTGCGCGTGCGCGTAGAGGCCGCTCAGGATGCTCGCGCGGCTCGGCGAGCAGAGTGACGTGGTGCAGAACATGTTCTTGAACTGCACGCCCTCGTGCGCAAGCCGGTCAATGTTCGGCGTCTTCACGTGGGGGTTGCCCGCGTAGCCGAGCGCGTCCCAGCGGATATCGTCGCACAGGATGAAGAGGACGTTGGGGCGCTTGGCGGCGAAGCTTGAAGAGGAAAGGGCGAAAGCGATGACGAGCATCCAGAAGGGGCAGCGAGATTTCATGCGCCGATTCTACCGGCGTATCGGAAAGTCTGTCGAGTCGCGCGAAGCCCGCAAAAGCCAAGGCGGCTGGCCGAGTGGACGACCAGCCGCCCGTTTGGCGAGTGAACCATTTCTCTAGTTCACGAAGATCAGTTCGTTGGAGAGCAGCATGACCTGCGCGTATTTTTCCCACGGCGTCATGCCCTTGAGCGGCGGCTCCGGCGGGCCGGCGAATTCGCTCTGCGCGTGCCACTCGTAAACCTCGTTCGACGCCTCCTCCATGTTGTGGTCGAGCATCGTGATGTTCGGCGCCCACGTGAAACCCTCGTTCGCCTTCGGGTTCACGGCCTCAACGACGAAGTCAATCGTGTCGCCCCTTTTCACCGCCACACGTTGCGCGAGCGTGGGCACGGGCTTGCCGAGCGCGTTGAGGCGGAGCACCTCGCCGCCGCGACTGCTGATGATCGAGCCTTGCACGCCCGAGCCCCTAGCGTTCTTCGCGGTGAGCTGACCATTGATGGTGACGAAGCCATCGCGCGGCGAAACCCAGCGACGGACCGCCGCGACCTTCGGGCCGATGCCGGTCGTGCCACCGGCGGCGTCCACCGCGAGCGGGCTGAGTTTTTTTCCAGCGTGCCAGGAATTTTTCTCGAACGTCGGCATCGTGGTGAACTGCTTCACCCGCTTCGTCACCGGATCAATCGATCCGTAACCATAGCGCAACGCGGGCGGTGGCGGAGCCTCCGACTTGCGCTCGGTCTGTTGCTTGATGAATTCGACACCCACGCGCAGTTCCTCGCGGCTCGGCTCGCGCTGATACAGCACGCGGTAGAGCGCCCTGATGCGCTTGTCGTCACTCGATGCCGTCTTCATTTCCGACCGCTCGCTCAACGCCTTCGCCTGCTGGATCACGAAGGGCGCGTTGAGGAGATAGAGCGCCTGCTGCGGCACCGTTGTCGCCTCGCGCTTCGGGCTGCTGATGTCGGGCGGGGCGAAATCGAACGTGTTGAAAAATTCCGGCAACGCCGCGCGATTGATGAAGCCATACACGGTGCGCCGCGTCGGCGCGGGATCCTGCACGAGGTCCACCGGCTGGCCGCCCATCGTCCGGTCGAGCGTGCCCGCGACGGCGAGCAGCGTGTCGCGCATGGCCTCGAAGTCGAGCCGGGCGCGGTTCTGGCGCCAGAGGAAGGTGTTGCCCTGATCCTTGACCGAGTAACGCGGGTTGTCGTCGCTCGACTGCTGATACGTGCCGGAGAGCATGATGAGCCGGTGGATTTTCTTCACCGACCAGCCGTGCTCCATGAACTGCCTCGCGAGCCAGTCGAGCAGCTCGGGATGTGACGGTGGTTCGCCGACGAGTCCGAAGTCGCTTGGCGAGGCGACGATGCCCTGGCCGAAGTGATGGAACCAGATGCGGTTGACCATCACGCGCGCGGTGAGCGGATTTTCCTTCGCCGTAATCGAGCGCGCGAGGTCGAGGCGGCCGCTGCCGTCCTTGAACGGCTTCGGGGCCGGGCCGGCGAGGATTTCGAGAAACTGCCGCGGCACCACGGCACCGCGGTTGTTCGCATTGCCACGGAGAAAAATCGCCGAGTCGCGCGGCTTGTCCACGTCCACGAGCGCCATCGCGCGCGCGGGCGAACCGGGATGTTTCACGCGGATGTCGTTGGCCTTGCGGATGAGGAGATTTTCCTTCGCGTCGGTGGTCTGGCTGGTGAGCCGGCGGATGTCACGCGCGTCGAGCACCATCGGGCCACTGTAGAGCACCTGACGAAGCACCTCGTAATTGGCATCCGGCAACGCCGCCGCGCCGCTCTTCTTCGAAGCGGCGACCATCTGCCACTGGCGCTCGACGTCATTGAAAAGGTGGCCGTAGCGCGCGGCCACCTCCTTCAGGCTCGGCGTCGGGAGGGCGAACAGGCGCGCCACGTGGGGGTTCAACCTGTTCGTCGAGGAGTTGGCCGCGAACTTCGCGATCAGCGAACGGGATTTCGCGGCGAATTCCTTCTCCGGAATTTCACTCAGCGCGATCCACGGCGCGAACACGGGGTCGTGCTTCTTCTCGCCCTTCTTGAGGTGCCGCTCGAGCGCGGCGGCCATCTGGTTGTCGAGGTCGCGCTGACGGAAGAACACGAACTTGGACACGCTGTTCGACTGATCCACGTGCGCCCAGTCGTGAATGGCGGTGAGATATTCGCCCACGCGCGCGTGCTGGTTGGTGATGATGCCGCGCTCGTTGTCAGCGCGGAACTGCGCCAGCTCGGCCTCCGCTTTTTCCAGTTCGCGCGTGAAGTCCTGGACGTCCTTCGAGTCCTTCACGGGGCGGAGCAGCGGTGGCTCGGCCGGTTCGGTCACGCTGTTGAGCACGCCGTGCAGCGCGTAGTAATCCTTCATCGTGATGGGGTCGAACTTGTGGTCGTGGCAGCGCGCACACGCCGCCGTCAGCCCCATCGTGCCGCGGCAGATCACGTCAATGCGGTCGTCAATGATCTGGTTCGCGTCATTTTGAAAACGATTGCCGAGCGTGAGGAAGCCAAGCGCCGCGAGCGCACTCTTGTCCTCGCCCAGCGGCAGACGATCCGCGGCGATCTGTTCGGTGATGAACTGGTCGTAGGGCTTGTCGTCGTTGAACGCCTTGATGACGTAGTCGCGGTAAGTGAAGGAGTAGAGGTAGCGGTTGTCGCGGTTGCGGATGGTGTCGCCGAGCGTGTCGCCGTAGCGCGCGACATCCAGCCAGTAGCGGCCCCAGCGCTCGCCGTAGTGCGGCGAGGCGAGCAGGCGCTCGATGACTTTTTCGTAGGCCTTCGGCGACTTGTCGGCGAGGAACGCATCCACCTCCTCCGGCGTCGGCGGCAGGCCGAGGAGATCGAACGACGCGCGGCGAATGAGCGTGCGTTTGTCGGCCGGCTTCGCGGGCGACAGGCCGCCGGCTTCCAGTTTCGCGAGGATGAAATTGTCCACCGGCGTGCGCACGGCGTCCGCGTTCTTCGCCATCGGAATCGTGACGGGCTTCACCGGATTGAAGAACGGATGGTTCTTCGCCTTCTCGGCGTCGGGGCCGTATTTCTTCGCGGCGGACTTCGTGGAGCGCGGATCAGGAGCGCCCATCTTCACCCATTGCTCGAAGACCGCGATCTGCTCGGGCTTGAGTTTGCCGCCCTCCTTTTTCGGCGGCATGAGTTCGTCCTCGTTCGCGGACTTGAGCGACTTGATGAGCAGGCTGTCGCCGGGTTTGCCCGGCACGATGGACGCGCCGTTGTCGCCGCCTTTCTGAAGACCTTCGCGCGTCCCGAGATCGAGGCCGCCCTTGAGTTTCGCGTCGGGCTGGGTGCTGTGGCACTTGTAGCATTTTTCCGAAAGGACCGGCCGGATGTTGCGCTCGAAAAAATCCAGTTCCTGCGGCGTGAGCTTCGAGCCTTCGGACGCGGCGAACGCGCCCAGCCCGCTCGCAACGAAAACCAGCGCCACGCCCAGCACCGTCCTCACCGCGCCCCGCTCCGCTGTGAAGAGGGAGAAGGATTCGTCGGCGCGTGTATTTTTGTTTGCTCCTCCGAGTAGGAACGCGGGGTCTCCACGTCTCCCTCTCCACAACGGAGCCGGAGCGGTCGAGGATGAACTGTGATGGGCGCGGGGGTTCATGGCGCGAGCGCGTCAGGCGCAGATGCCCTTGACGACGTTTCCGTAAACATCCGTGAGGCGGAACTCGCGGCCGTTGTAGCGATACGTGAGCCGCTCGTGGTCGAAGCCGAGCAGATGCAGGATCGTCGCGTGCAGGTCGTGCACATGGACCTTGTTCACGACGGCGTTCTGCCCGAACTCATCGGTCTCGCCGTAGACCGTGCCGCCCTTCACGCCGCCGCCGGCGAGCCAGTAGCTGAAACCGCGGTTGTGATGATCGCGACCGGGCACCTCGAACTTGCTCGTCGAGTTGGGCAACTGCCGCGTCGGCGTGCGCCCAAACTCGCCGCCCCAGTAAACGAGCGTGTCCTTGAGCAGACCGCGCTGCTTGAGGTCGGTGAGGAAGGCCGCGATGGGCTTGTCGCATTCCTGGCCCTTCGTGCGCAGCAAGCGCTCGAGGTTCTGGTGATGGTCCCAGCCGTTGTGCCACACCTGCACGAAGCGCACGCCCTTTTCCAAAAGGCGGCGCGCGATGAGCAACTGCCGGCCCTGCTCCGTGTCGGCGGCATACGCGGCGCGCACGGCCTCGGGCTCCTTGTTGATGTCGAACGCGTCGCTCGCCTCCATCTGCATCTGATACGCGAGCTCGAACGACTGGATGCGCGCTTCAAGTTGCGCGTCCTTCTGAAGCTGCTGGCTGTGCAGGCTGTTGACCTTCGCGAGCAGGTCGAGCTGTTCGCGCTGCTCCTTGCGCGTGGTGTAGCCGTTGCGGATGTTCTCGATCAATTTCTCGATGCTCGTGTAGCGCGTGTTGATGTGCGTGCCCTGATACGCACCGGGGAGAAAGGCGGAGCGCCAGTTCTGCGCGCCCGCGAGCGGCGTGCCCGGCGCGAGCACGATGAAGCCGGGAAGATTTTGATTCTCGCTGCCCAGGCCGTAAGTGACCCACGAGCCGACGCTCGGCTTCACGAGCCGGCCGGAGCCGGTGTTGAACATCACGGTGCAGAACTCGTGCACCGGCGCGTCAATATACATCGAGCGCACCACGCAGATGTCGTCAATGCACTTGCCGATGTTCGGGAACACCTCGCTGACCTCGATGCCGCTCTGGCCGCATTTCGGAAACTTGAACGGCGAGCCCCACGCCACGCCGCTGCCTTCGCCAACGGGCTTGCCTTCGTTTTGCGCGAGCAGAGGTTTCGGATCCCACGTGTCCACATGCGTCGGGCCGCCCTGCGCGAAGATGCTGACGACGCGCCTGGCCTTCCCGGGGAAGTGCGGCTGCTTCGGCATCAGCGGCGAGAGCGAGCCGCCCGCCGCCTGCGCGCCGGCGGGCCCGAGGATTTCCGGCATCAGGCCCGCGAGCGCCAGCGCGCCGAAACCCATGCCGCTGCGCTGGAGAAAATCGCGCCGCGTGAAGCACAGATCGGCCACGCCGGGTGTGTGTGAGTATTTGGAGTTCATCGGCAGTTGATCGTTCACGATGCTTTTGATGCAAGCGCGGTGCCGCCAAACCCGCATGCTTTGCCGAACATTCACCACATCTTGCCAAACACCGCTTGGCGCGGCGGCGGCAAGGAACGCGAATGTGTTGGCAAGCCGGCCCCGCGCGTTACACTCGCCCCATGCCCACCAAGACCCTCCTCGCCGTCGGCGCGCATTACGATGACTGCGTGTTCGGCATCCCCGGCATCATGCTTCAGGCCATCCGCAAGGAATACCGTGTGGTCGTGCTCGCGCTCATCGGCGACTACACGAACTGGTCGCCCGTGAAAGGACGCGAGAAGGAACTGCTCAAGGTCAGCACCGACCTCGCGCATTATTTCGGCGCCGAGATGCGCTTCCTGAAATACGCCTCCGGCCGCTACAGCCTGAACGAGGAAACCAAGCGCGCCGTCGCCGAAGTCGTGGCCGACGTGCAACCCGACATCGCGTTCACGCTTTGGGACCGCGACCGCCATCCCGACCACGAGGCCGCCTCCGCCATCGCGAAGGTCGCGCTCAAGCAGGCCGGCACCATCCTCGGCAGCGACAAGGTGAAAGTCCCGCGCCTGTATCTATTCGACAACGGCCCAGGCCACACGATTGGCTTCGAGCCGAACACCTACGTGGACGTGACGCCCGAATGGACCTCCGCGATGGAATGGCTCGGCCAACTCATGGCGTTCGTGCATCAGAAGGAATACAACGAGCTCGAGCTCGACGGCGCGCAGATCGCCAAGACGAACATCGCCCGCTACCGCGGCAGCGCGAGCGGCGTGAAATACGCCGAGGCGGTGTGGGCGATGAACAACCGGGCGACGGAAATCCTGTAGCAGCCGACGTGAGGAGGCTCATTTCAAATGACGAATGACGAATGGCGTGGCGGGTGAGCGCCCGCCGTCCCGTCCGCCATTCGTCATTCGTCATTCGTCATTCTCTTGCCGCACCGCCCGCGCACTGGCATAACCGCCGCCATGAATTCCTCCGCGCCCGGCCCGAAGCTCACCCTCACGCAGTGGCTCATCATCATCGTCGCGAGCCTTGGGTTTCTGTTCGACACGTATCAGTTGCTCATGACGCCGCTCGTCGGACCCGGCGCGATCGCCGAGTTGCTGAAAGTGCCGCTGAGCAATCCGGCGGTGACGAAGTGGATGGCGAACCTGCTCTGGCTCACCGCGCTGAGCGGCGGCGTGTTCGGTCTGCTCGGCGGCTGGCTCACGGACCGGCTCGGGCGCAAATTCGTCATGGCGCTCGGCATCTTCGTCTATTCGCTCTCGCCCGTCGCGGGCGCGTTCAGCCAGACGCTGCCGACTTTCATCTTCTGGCGCTGCGCGACCTTTGTCGGCGTGTGCATCGAGTTCGTCGCGGCAGTCACCTGGATCGCGGAGGTCTTTGCCGACAAGGCGCAAAAGGAAAAATGGCTCGGCATCACGCAGCTCTTCGCGTCGCTCGGCGGCGTGCTCGTCACCGGGATCAACAGTTGGATCGTGGTGAGCGGAAAAAGTCTGCCGCATCTCGGAATGCCGCTGGCGCTCGGCGCGACGGACCCCGCGTCGTGGCGCTACCTGCTGCTCACCGGCATCATTCCCGCGCTGCTCATCGCGCTCATGCTGCCGTTCGTGCCGGAGTCGAAAGTCTGGAAGGAACGCAAGCTGGCCGGCACGCTCAAGCGCCCGAGTTTCGGCGCGCTGTTCTCGCCGGAGTTTCGCCGCGTCACGCTCGTCACCGCGGGCCTGTCCGCGTGCGCGTATGGCATCGCGTTCGGCGCGTTGCAACTCACGCCGGGCCGCATCGCGCCCGGCCTGCCGGATCTCGCGGAACAGCGCAAGGCGCTGAAACCGCTCGTGGATGAAGCGAAGGCGTTGAACACCGCGTTCGACGCGACCCAGCCCGGCACGCCTGAACGCAAAGCCGCGCTCGCGCCCATCAAGGAAAATTTTGCGAAGCAGAAGCCGCATCAGGACAAGGTGAAGGAAGTCGGCAATCACGTTCAGCTTTATCAGGAAATGGGCGGCCTCGTCGGGCGCATCGTGCTCGCGCTGCTGCTCATCGTCGGCATGAGCCGGCGCCTCATGCTGCGCATGCTGCAAGTGCCCGGCGTGCTCATCCTGCCGCTCACCTACCTCGTGCTCTACAATCAGGACGCCGCGGTATTTTCGTGGGGCATCGCGTGCGCGGGCTTCGTCGTCATGTCGCAGCTCAGTTTCCTCGGCGAATATCTGCCGAAGGTTTTTCCGATGCACCTGCGCGGCACCGGCGGAAGTTTTGCCACGAATGTCGGCGGCCGCATGATCGGCACCAGCGCCGCGTTCCTCACGGGCAATGTCATCGCGCCGCTCTTCACCGGCAGTCCTTACGAGCAGATGGCGCGCGCCGCCGGCTGGGTGGGACTCGGCATCGCGGTCATCGCGCTCATTCTCGGCACGCTGCTGCCCGAGCCGAAGGAACAGGCGGCCGACTGAAATCGGCCAAGGCAAAACATGCCGGCAAAATATTTTTCGCCCCAATTTTTCGCCTGACTTTCTTTGGCGAACATTTATGGCCACATCCAAAGCCGCCGTCCTCACCGCGTTCAACGCGCCGCTTGAATCGCGTGACCTTCCGTTGCCCGACAAACTGGAGCCCGGCGCCGCGCTCGTGCGCACCGAGATGGCCGGCATCTGCGGCACCGACGTGCATCTGTGGAAAGGCCAGCTCCCCATCACGCTGCCGGTAATCATGGGCCACGAAACCGTCGGCCGCATCGCGCAGCTTGGCGATGGGCTGGAGCGCGACTGGACGGGTCAGCCGTTGAAGCTCGGCGACCGCGTGACGTGGAACTCGGCGATTTCTTGCGGCCAGTGTTTCTACTGCGCGGAGAAGAAACAGCCGACGCGTTGTCCGCAGCGCCGCGCCTACGGCATCGGCTACCGTTGCGACCAACCGCCGCACCTGCTCGGCGGCTACGCGGAGTTTCATTATCTCCGCCCGCGCACGACGATCTTCAAACTGCCCGACGATCTCCCGACTGAGTCCGTCATCGGCGCGGGCTGCGGACTCCTCACCGCCATTCACGGCATCGAGCGCACCGGCATCGCATGGCACGACAACGTCGTGGTGCAAGGCGCCGGCCCCGTCGGCATCGCTGCGCTGGCGTGCGCGAAGAGTGCGGGTGTGGCGCAGGTCATCGTCATCGGCGGCCCGAAGCACCGGCTCGAAATGGCGAAGCGCTTCGGCGCGGACCACGTGATCAACATTGACGACGTGCGCGAACCGAAGGCGCGGCTCGAAGCCGTGCGCCAACTCACCGGCGGTTACGGCGCGGACGTGGTGCTCGAATGCGTCGGCATCCCGAACGCCGTCGTCGAGGGCATGGAGCTTTGCCGCGACGGCGGGAAATATCTCGTGCTCGGCCACTATTGCGACGCCGGCCCGGTGATGTGGAACCCGCACGTCATCACGCGCAAGCAGCTCCAAGTCTTCGGCTCATGGTCGAGCGAGCCGCGCCATCTCAAGCAGGCCCTCGAGTTTCTCCGCGCGAACCGGCAGGCGTTCCCCTTTCACGAAATGGTCTCGCACCGCTTCACCCTCGACCGCGCGAACGAGGCGCTCGCGATGACGGCGAACTGGCAGGCCGCCAAGAGCGTGTTCGTGCCCGCGTGAACTCGTTCGGAGGGACGAGCTACGCGAGTCCCTGACTGATCATTCGTGGGACTCGCGTAGCTCGTCCCTCCGAAGGATTTGGAATGTAAAAGTTCTGTAAATCTCCTTTCGCGCCCGCCGGTCCCACGACATCCTTCCCGCGAACTCCAAAGAAAGTCATCGCATGAAAACACATTCCACATTCGCCCGCCTCTGCCTCGCGTCCCTTCCGGCCTTTGTGCTCACGTTGAGCGCGGCTGAAAACGAGCGACGTGAAAATCCCGACCGCCAGCCCGAGCAGCGCGAAAGCCGCCGCGAGCCGCGCCCCGAAACGCAGGCCGCCCCGCGCGAGGGTCAGCCCGGCGAAGCCCGCCCTCAATCCGCGCCGGTGCGCCGTCCCGGCGGCGAACTTTCGCGCGAGCTTTCCAACCGCGCCAGCAGCCCTTCACCCCGCGACGCCAGCCGTGGCAATCCTCCCGCCCCGCAGGCCCAGCGTTCCGGCAATACGCCGCGGGCCGAAGGCGGCTCGCACCCGCCGATGACCGGCCAGCGCGACGGGGGAAATCCGCAGGAACGGGAACAACACATCCACCAGGCCATCGAGCACCTGCGCATGGCGGGCTTGAACGACCTGGCCGGCGAGCTTCAGAAAAACATTTCCGGCGGAAACAATCCCGGCGGACCCGGCCAGATGCCACAGGCCGGCCGCGAGCGCAACGCAGGCCCCGGTGGAAATCATCCCGGCCTCCAACCGCCGGGCGGAGCGGGAATGCCGGGCCGCAATTTCACGCCCCCAATGGCCGGCGGCGGGCCGGGTGGCAACGTGCATCCGCCGATGGCTGGCGGAGCGCGCGGTCGCGACAGCCAGTCACCAATGGGCGGCGGCCCGCCCGACCACAACGTGCAGCGGCCGGTGGGCGGCGGCTCATCGGGGCACAGCGTCCAGCCGCCGATGGCTGGCGGTTCGTCGAGCGAATTGCGCGAACTGCACGAGCAGGTGGGGCAGTTGAAGAAGATGGTTGAAGAACTGGCGCGTCAGCGCCGGTGAACGGAGCGCGGGCTTCAGCCCGCTTCAAGTTTCAATGAACGAAAGCGCGTTGGATTTTTCCAACGCGCTTTTCGTTTCGCCGCTGAAGTGGTCCCGCATGGCGGGACCGCGCTCCGTCACTTCAGCCGATCGAACAACTCCTCGAAGCCCGCGAGCATCTTCGTCGAGGCGTCCACCTCCAGGCAACTCGAACGCGCGCGGAAGGTTTCGTAGCCGCCGAGCCTGTGCTGCGCGGGCGTGGGCATGTAGCCGTGATAGGCGTTGGCGAGCGAGACGCCGAAACTCGCCGGGTGCTTGCGTTTCAGTTCGAGGCCGACCTCGACAAATGTCTCCGCCGGAAATGCCGCCAGCCGAACTTCGCCGATCTTCACCAACTGCAACGGCGCGGAAACTTGCGCGGGGAAATCATTCAGCAGCACCGTCTCGCGCGCATAGACCTCCTCCATCGTCGCCATGCGCGGAAACATCTTCGAGCGGCCCATCACTTCGCGCGCCTTCTCCACCTCGGCCGCCGTGGGCAGGCGCAGGCCGAGCGTGATTTCCTTTTGCGCGACGCCGAGCGGCACCCAGTCGTGATACGCCAGAGATTTCGCCACGCGCGCGACTTCCTGCGCCACGTCGTTCGCGACGAGGCGGATTTGTCCGTAGGGTGGCTGCTTGGGCTGGCCGCCGCGGAAGTTGATGTTGTTGATGTCGCCGCTGGTGCCGTTGGCCATCATGCCGACGAACGGCGGGTCGAGACGATCCGCGCCGAGCAGTTCCTGAATGCGGTCGGCAAACGCGCCGTAGTAATCGGCCGAGATGTGGCCCGCGCCAACGTTGCCGACGTAGTGGAGCGAGTAGGCGGCGTAGAGCGCGATGGGCCGGCCGTTCGTGGACTGCACGGAGATGAACCACACCTGCGGATCGGTCGGGCCGGCGGGTTCGACGATGTCCGGGTTGTTGACGCCGGGATTGGTGCGCACCGTGTCGTTCGTGCCACCGAATGGATTTTGAAAAATCGCGCCGGGCCGGAGCTTCCAGCGGCGATTGAACACCTGCCCCGGCACTTCGCCGTAACCCCAGCCGATGCGCGCGGGCGCGAGATTGTTCAGCGCGCGTCGCACGCCGTCGGCGATGCGCCGCGCAACGAACTTCTGATACGCCGGGTCCGGCTCGCTCTGCCCGACCGCCTGCAACGTGCCGCACGAGTGCGAGTGCGTGGCGGACATGGTCATGTTCTCCATCGGCAGACCCGTGGCTTCCTGCACCTGCCGCTTGGCGTCGTCGAAGACGCCGCGCCCGATGACGCAACTGTCCACGACCACGAGGGCGAGCTTCGTCGTGCCGTCATCGAGCGCGAGGCAGCGCGCGTGCAGTTCGTCGTGGATGTGCGCGGCCTTGCCGTCCTGAAAGCCGCCGTTGATCGAAGAGCCGAGGGGCGGCGTGACATTGCTCGTCGCCGCGCCGGCGCGGAGCATTCCTGGTCCGGATGCTTTCGCCGCTGAACAGTGCGCACCGCCGACGGTGATAATCGCGGCGAGCGTGAGCAGGAGATGTTTCACGGTTGAAAACGGCCGCGCCGCCGGATTACGGCCTCTCAAGCCATTTCCAGCCCGCGCATGGTGCCGGTGCTGGTGGCGAATTTGTCGGTTTCAAGACCGAAGCGCTGGAGCATGGAGACGAACAGATTCGGCAGCGGATAGTTGCGCTCGCGGTCGAAGGCGAGGTGCCGGCCGTGTTTGAAACCGCCGCCGGCGAAGAGCACCGGGAGGTTCGTGGTGACGTGCGTGTTCGCGTTGCCGAGGTTGCTGCCGTAGAGAATCATCGTGCGGTCCAGCAGCGTCTCGCCGCCTTCGCGTTTGGATTTCAACTCGGTGAACAGCGTGTCGAGCAGCTTCATGTGCTCGCGGTCAATGGTCTCGAGCTGCTTGAGCTTCGTGGAAGATTTCCCGTGGTGCGAAAGGTTGTGGTAGCCATCGGTGATGTGCGCGCCCTCGATGTCGAGCGCGGGCGAGTTCACGCTGTCGAGCAAAAGGGTCACGAGGCGGGTTGAGTCGGTCTCGAAGGCGAGCCGCGCCATGTCATACATCAGCCGCGTTTTGTCCATGTATTCGCGCGGACTCTCGGGATCGTGCGGCGCCTTTTCCTTCACCACGGGCTTCGGTTTCTTCTCCCACTCGCGGGCCTTGGCGAGACGCTGCTCCAGGTCGCGCACGCCGGTGAAATACTGATCGAGCCGCTCGCGGTCGCGCGGGCCGACGTCGCGCTGGAGGCTGCGCGTCTGGTCGGCGACGGCGTCCATGATGCTCTCGCCGAGCGCGAGCCGGCGCTCCTGTGCGCGGACTTCGAGCGGCGTGCCGCGCAGGAAGAGCCGCTTGAAAACTTCCGACGGCTTCTCCTCGCACGGGATGAGCACGCCGCCGCCGGTCCACGAAAGGCTCCGCTGGCCCTGTTGCACGTTCACGCCGAGCGTGAGCGACGGGAAGCGCGTGAGATGTCCGATTTGTTCCGCGACATACTGGTCGAGCGAAATGGTGTTGCGAAAGCCGCCGCTGCCGGGATGCGGAGCGGCGGTGAGGAAGCAGTTGTCCGCCGGATGGCCGCCGTCCACGTCGGGATGCCACACGCCGCTGAAGACGGTGAAGTGGTCGCGGTGCGTGCGGAGCATTTCGAGGTAGGGCGAGAGTGTGTAGCCGCGGCCTGTCGTGTTTTGTTCGGGGAAAAACTTTTCCGGCAGCAGGCCAAGATTGTTGCAGACGGCGAGCATCAGACGCGGCGGTTGCACGCTCGACGCGGCGCGGGAAAACGCGGGCAGCATCGCGTCCAGCAAAGGCAGCGAGAGAACGACACCCGCACCGCGCAGAAATGAGCGGCGCGAGACGGAGCGCCGGACCGAGATGAAGGGTGTGTTCATTTGTTTTGAAACTGCGGGCTTTGGACGATTTCGTGCACGAGTGACTTCACTCCGTAATGGCTGCTGCTGGCGCGTTCGAGGGCCTGTTCAATCTCCGGCCGGTCGCCGAAGCGCACCGGCGCACCGGTCGCATAGACAAGGAGCTGGCGAGAGAGATTGCGCGCGATTTGCTTTTCGTCATCGAGCAGGAGGCGCTTGAGGTCCTGGATGCCGCCGAACTTGCGGCCGTCGGGCAACGCACCGCTTGCGTCCACCGGTTGCGCAAGGTGGAACTCGAACGGCTGGCCATTCTTGCCAAAACCGGGCGGATGTTCGCCCCCACCGAGCGCGCGGTATTTTTCGCGCCAGCCGCCGAACACATCGAAGCTCTCCAGCGCAAAGCCGGCGGGGTCAATCTTCGCGTGACAGGCGGCACACGTCTCCAGCGTGCGGTGTTTGTCGAGTTGCTCGCGGATGGTCGTCGCGCCGCGTGTGTCCGGCTCGACGGCGGGGACGCTCGGCGGCGGGGGCGGGGGCGGTTTGCCGAGCATGCGTTCCATCACCCACGCGCCGCGCAACACGGGCGAGGTCGTAGTGCCGTTGGCCGTGACCTTGAGCACGCTCGCCTGGGTGAGCAGACCGCCGCGCGGACTGTCCTTCGGCAGGGACACGCGGCGCAGCGCCACGCCCTCGACCGGCGGCAGGCCATAATGCCGGGCGAGCCGCTCGTTGAGCATCGCAAAGTCGGCCGCGACGAGATCGCGCGAGGGCAGATCGCCGCGCAGCAGTTCGGCAAAGAAAAGCTGCGTCTCGGCCGTGGCAGACTCCACGAGCAAATCGTCCAGATAGTAATCGGGATACAGCGCGGCGTCGGGCGAAGTCGCATTCGCCTTGCGGAGGTCGAGCCAGTAGTCGAGGAACGCGTCCACGAAGCGCCGGGACTTCCTGTCGTTGAGCAGGCGCGCGGTCTGCACGCGGAGCAGGTCGGGGTTGTGCAATTCACCGCTCGCGGCGGCGGCGCGGAGTTCCTGGTCGGGCTCGGAGTTCCAAATAAAATACGCGAGTCGCGACGCGAGCGCGCAGTCATCGAGCCGGCCCGGCTTCTCCTCCAGACAGACAAATTGCGGCGAGCACAGCACCGCCGAGTAACCCGCGATCATCGCGTCGGCAAAACTGAAGCCCGTCTTGAGCGCGCCGTTGATGACCGCGAGAAAGCGCTTCACTTCCGTCTCCGCGACCGGCTGGCGATACGCGCGCTTCAAGAACGCGCGCAGCAAACGCTCCGCGTCCTGCTGCGGCTTGAGTGAAATCACCTCGGCCGCGCCGCTCTTTGATGGCCGCAGTTGCAGGTTGCCGAACAGCAGCTTGTGCCCCGCCGTCGGCCACTGGTCGTAGATCGGCCCCACGACTTCCATCCATTGAAAGGCCACGCCGGGCTGGCCGTCCCTTTCGGCAAGCGGGTTGTGGTAATTCGGCGGACGCGAGCGAAACAAGCGCGCCGGGTCGGGCCGGATGGTCTCGCCCGCGAGCAGATGCACGTCGAGTTCGCGCACGGTCGGGTCCGGATTCACGTCGAAGCTGCCGAGCAGGCGCAGCAGGCGCGGCGGAGTTTCGGAATAGATGGTGACCGGCTCCGGGCGGCGGCCGGGGAAGGTCCGCTCGCGATCCGGGTGCCACCATTTTTCGCCCTTGGCCGCGCCGGCCCAGAAGGAATACGCGCTGAACCGCAGCTTGTAGTGGCCCGCGACCGGCGCCTTGAAGCCGTCGAACTTGATTTCCAGCGGTTCGTAAGTGCTCGCGACGACACCCATCGCCTCCTGCTCGCGCACCTTGGGATTCTTCGCGCCGACGGTGATGGGCGCCTTGCCCGCGAGCACGTCCGTTTGCGCCATCGAACCGAGCAGCGGGAAGGTGGCGCGCTCGGGACTTTTGTTAAAGACCGAGTATCCCATCCGTCGCGCGAACGCTGGTTGTTCGCGCACCCAATAGCGGACCGTCTTCGTCTGCGGACGCGAAACCTGATTCGCCACCACCTGGCGCAACGCGTAGTCCGCCGCGCTCAGATAACGCGCCATCTGCACGTGCGACACGTCGAGCGCGTCGCCGATCTTGTTGAAGCGATGCGCCTCGCCGTCCTCGGGGAGCATCTCCTTGATTTGCAGCCACGGCGCGCCGAGCAGGTCGCGCAGGGTGTTTTCGTATTCGTAACGGTTGAGCCGGCGCCAGGTCGAACGGCCCTCGTTGGACGCGCGTGTCTTGTCCGCCGCAATCATCGGTTCGGCGAGGGCTTTCAGAAAAGCTTCAGTCGCCGTGGCGTCGGGACGCGCCTGCTTCTTCGGCGGCATCTCGCCGTCCTGCACGCGGTCGTGAACCTTCACCCATTCTGCGAAAATTTTTGCGTCACGGAGATCGAACTTGAGCGCCGTCAGGTCCAGCCCACCCTTTTTCGTCTCCGCGTCGTGGCATTCGGTGCAATGCCGTTCGAGAAATGCACGGTCTGGCGACCCGGCCTCAGCCGCCACGAGTGGCGAGGGGGCGAGGCTGCAAAGCGCGGCGATAAACAGGGGCGCGGTGTTCAGAGTCGGGATTCTCACGACGGGAATTTTTCTCACAGGCGCTTACGGAGGGAAAGCCGATTCAAGCTCGGACTCACGGCATTATTGCGGCGCTCCTCGCGTTGACCAACGCACCGGACTCGAGTTCGGCGCTCCGCAATGCCTATTCCGCCGCGGACTTCGCCTTGACGCCGCTCATCGGATGCGCGGTCACGGCCTCCCACGCGAGCTGCTGCAACAGGCGGTTCAACTCCTCGGCCTGCGCGTGGCCTTTCAGCGCCGCCGGCACCGGCAGTCCGACGGGGCTGCGGCGGTAGATGGCGGCGAAGTGGCAGTAGGCGTTGAGCTGCGCGATCGCCTCGGTCGGATGACCGAGCGGGTCGCGGAACAGTTCGGTCTGGTGCGCGATGCCCGGCGCCTTGCCGGCGGCGACCCGCTCGCGCAGCGCGAAGACCGCGTCACAGATCGGAACGATGAACACCGCCTTGCGCCCCGCCGACTCGTTGAGCGCGCGCGCCTGCGCCTCGACCTTGTGCTGCCACTCGGCGTGCGCGGCGCGCAACGGCCCCAGCGGCGTCTGGTCGCGCTGTTCGTTCATGAACGACTTCGCGTCCTTCGCGCCGTCGCGCGCGGGCCAGGATTCCTGGATGTAGATGCGCAGCTTCGGATTTTTCTCCAGGCCCAGCTTCGTGAAATTATCAATGCCGGGGTCGGGCATGAGCATGTGCGGCGAGAGCGTGAGCACGTCCACCTCGCCCGCGCGCAACGCCGCCTTCGCCCTGTTCTTGTCGTCGGGCAGTTCCCAATGCTGGAGCGTCGTCGAGCCGCCGATCATCTGCTGGCCCGCGTTGCGATACTCGAGGCCGGCCGCGCGCACCAGTTCGGGCAGAAGTTTGGCGATGTAAATGTGGAAGCTGTGCCCGCAGACGAAAACGCGCGGGCTGGGCGCAGGTTCATTGGCACCGCGCGCGACCAGTGAGACGAGGAGGATGGCGAGATAGGCTGCGTATTTCATGGTTGAAGGTTGGATGGTTTTCAAGGCACGCCGCCGGTGGCGCGCAACTGGCGCGACAGTTCCTGCCGCATCCGGTCGAGGTCCCGCGACGCGCGCGGGTCGGCGAAGAGGTTCTTCATTTCGTAGGGGTCGGCGCGCAGATCATACAACTCGTCCATGCCGGTCAGGTCAACGTAATGGATGAGCTTCCAGCGGTCAGTGCGCACCGTCTGATAGCCCATCTTCGCCACGCGCGGAAAGACGGTGTCGGAAAAATACTCGACGAGGAACGACTCGCGCGGGCTGCGGAGGTCGCGCTTGAGCAGCGGCACGAGCGAAAGCCCGTGCAGCCCGGCGGGCGGGGCCGCGCCGGCGAGTTCAAGCAGCGTGGGCGCGAGGTCGAGGCTCAGGACGAGCTGATCGCGCGTCGCGCCGGCCTTGATCAGCGGCGGGAAGCGCATGAGCAGCGGGATGCGGATGCCCTCCTCGTAGGCGAGCCGCCGTTCCACACTCAGGCCGTGCTCACCGTAAAAATATCCGTGGTCGGCGGTGAAGACGATGAGCGTGCGGTCGAGCTGGCCGCTGTTTTCGAGCGCGCGGAACAGGTCGCCCGTGCTGTCGTCAATGCCCGCGAGCATCCGCAGACGACCGAGGATGGATTCGTCGCTCGAACCCGTAGCGGGACCAAGTGGCGGCAGGCCCGCAATCTCGCGTTGCAACGCGGGCTTGCCCTGCGGCGGCGCGAGGGCGTTCGGACGGCGCGGCACTTTCACTCCGGCGTAAAGCTGCGCGTGGCGTTTGGCCGGGATGAAGTTCGACGCGTTCGGATCGGAGAGCGAGCCGTCGGCGCGTTGCGTGGTTTCCGGATGGACTGCCTTGTGCGCGAAGTAGAGCAGGAACGGCTTCGCGTGCGGCTGCTTCAGAAACGCCAGCGCCTGTTCGGTGAGCGCGTCGGTCACGTGCCCCGTCGTCTTCACCGTCGTGCCGTTCACGTTCAACTCCGCGTCGAACGACGAGCCTTGTCCCTTCAGGCAGACCCAGTGGTCGAAGCCGGGCCGGCGCGAGTCGTCGTTGCCCATGTGCCATTTGCCGAGGAACGCCGTCTCGTAGCCCGCGCGCTGGAGCGACTGCGGGAAGGTCACGAGCTTGTGGCTCGCCGCGCTGCGGTCGGTGTTGTCGGTGATGCCGTGTGTGTGCGGATAGAGGCCGGTGAGAAAACTCGCGCGGCTCGTAGAGCACAGCGGGGTGGTCGCGAAGGCTTTGCGGAACGTCACGCCCTCGCGCGCGAGCCGGTCAATGTGCGGCGTGCGCGAGAACGGATGGCCGGTGCAGCCGAGGTCGTCCCAGCGCACGTCGTCGGTGAGGAGGACGATGATGTTCGGAGGCGGCACGGCGGGTGCCGCGCATGCGGCGAAGCTCCAGAGAAAAACCAAGCACCAAGCCCCCAACGTCTCGCCGAACCAACGCGTGGAATTTGAAGCTTGGACGTTGGAGCTTCTCTGGAGCTTGGAGCTTGGAGCTTGGAATTTCGTTTTCACTCCGCCTTCTTCTTCCCCTTGCCCTTGCCCTTCTTCTTCGGCTCGGCGGACGCCGTGGCGGTGCCGTCGTTCTTCGCGGGCATCGGGGCCTTCACTTCCGCGCGCCAGGCGACGAGGCGGGTGTGGAGTTCCTTCGCCTTGTCAGGCATCGTCGCCGCGAGGTTCTTTTTTTCGCCGATGTCGTCGCGGAGGTTGTAGAGCTCGAGCTTTCCGTCTTCGAGATACTCCATGAGCTTCCAGTCGCCCATCTGAATCAGGCTCACGGGCGTCGTGCGCCAGAGACCGGGGCCGGAGCCGAGGTAGCCGGGAAAGTGCTGGAAGATGGCGTCGCGTTGGAGCTTCGCGTTTGGGTCGCGGAAAAGTTTCACGAGGCTCTCGCCGTCGAGCACCTGGCGCGGCTTGGGCGCACCGGTGAGTTCGAGGAAGGTCGGGAAAATATCCACGTGAATCGTCGGCACGTCGCACGTCGAGCCGGGCTTCGTGACGCCGGGCCAGCGGACGATGAACGGCTCGCGCGTGCCGCCTTCGTAGAGCGAGCCCTTGCCACTGCGGAGCGGGGCGTTGTCGGTGATGCCGCCGCCGTCCTCGTCGGCGCCCTTGGCCTTCTTGCCTTTGCTCGCCGCACCCGGCTCGCGGATGAGGCCGTCGGGACGACCGTAGCCGCCCACGCCGCCATTGTCACTGGTGAAGATGAGCACGGTGTTGTCGGCGAGTTTCAAATCATCGAGCGTCTTCATCACGCGGCCCACGCTTTCATCCACGGAGTAAATCATCGCCGCGTAGGTCGCGTTGTTGTGGCCACCGACGCCGGGCTTGGGTTTGAACTTCGCGATGAGGTCGGCCTTCGCCTGATGCGGCGAGTGAACTCCGAAGTGCGGGAGATAAAGAAAGAACGGATGGTCCTTGTGGCGCGTGATGAAATCCACCGCGTGGTCGGTGAGAAAATCTGCGAGGTAGGTGCCCTTGGGATAATCGGTTTTCGGATTCGTGGCGAAGTCGAAATGCAATCCCATGCTGACAATAGCCTCGTCGAAACCGCGCTTCCCCGGCAGGTAGTCGCCCTGCTGGCCGATGTGCCATTTGCCGAACATCCCCGTCGCGTAGCCGCCAGCCTTGAGTTGCTTGGCGATGATGTCGCGGTCGAGCGGGAGTTCGGTGACGTTGTCCACCGGTCGCAACGGGCGCGTGTTCCAGTCGAAACGGTCGATGCCGCCGACGGTGTAAACGCCCGTGCGCGCGCCGTATTGCCCGCTCATCAGTGCCGCGCGCGTGGGCGTGCAGTTCTGGCAATGATGATGACTCGTGAGCTTCATGCCCTGCGTCGCGAGCCGGTCAATGTTGGGCGTCTCGTAATATTTGCTGCCGTAGCACGCGACGTCCGTGTAGCCGAGGTCGTCGGCCATGATGAAGATGATGTTGGGCCGCGGAGCAGCGGAGGTGGACCACGGAAGACACGGAAGACACAGAAAAAGAAAGAGGCGGGTGAGGAGAGTTTTCATTTTGTGAAGCAGGTTATCGGATGATGCGCTCGATTTCGACACCGGGATGGTGGCCGAAATTCACGAGCAAGCCGAGACGATGGCCGGAGCTCTTGAGGTAGTTGTGAACTTGAGCGCGATGTTCGTCGTTCAATTCCGACACGGCCTTCAGTTCGACGATGATTTTCCCGATGCAGATGAAATCGGGCTGGAACTCGGAGCGGAGCTTCCGGCCCTTGTATTCAAGTTGGAGTCGCGGCTGCGGCACGAACAGCAGGCCGCAGAGTTGGAACTCGATTTCCAAGCACTCCTGATAAACCGCCTCCACAAACCCGCAGCCCTTCTCCTTGTAAACCTCGAAACACACGCCGCGAATCGCGAAGGTTTCGTCCGCATACAGCAACTCTTTGTCTTTCATCGGCAGGTTTTCCTTTCCGTGTGTTCAGTGTTTTCCGTGGTTAATATCAGGGTTTCTTCGCGGCCTTCATCCACGAGCGGAGCATGTCACGGAGCAGCGCCATTTCCTTGAACTGCTGCTTGAGGTCGTTGTGGAAATGCTCCAGGCACCACGGGCCGCGGAAGCCGGCGTCCCAGCCGATTTGGAAGCACCGCTTCAAATCGTAGCGCGTGTGCGAGCCGTCAGGTTCGAGCGGGAAGGGTTTGAAATCGCACGACACGGCGAATGGAAACGTCTTGGTCAATCCCTCGTAGCGTGCGCGGTCCGTCCAGTTGCGCGTGTCGGGCTGTGAGCGCAGGCCCGGTCCGACGGCCTTGATGAGCGCGGGAATCGCGTCGGGATCGTCCTGCATCCAGCCGAAATTCTCCACGAGCAGCGAAAGCCCGCGCGATGCGCCATAGTCAATCAGCTCGCGATACGCGGAGGTGACGCGCGCCATGTCGGGCCGCTTGGGGCCGGGCAGCGGGCGCACCCAGCGGACGCCAAGGCGCGCGGCGGCGTCCATCGTGCGCTTGTATTCGTCGAGTGCGTGGCGGCGGGTTGCGGCGTCCTCGCTCGCAAGGTCGAGGCCGCGATTGTTCATCTTGAGATTTGTGAGCACGCAGCCGGCGCGCTCGGCGGCAGCGCGCAACTTGTCGCAATACTCCGGCTCCAACGACGCGAGCGTGGCGGTCATCAGGTCAATGATCTTCATGTCGAGTTCCTCGCGCATGAGCCTGGGCAAATCGAGCAGGCGTAATTTTCCCTCGGCAGACTCGACGGAAAGATTGCGCGTGAAGGAGCCGGTGGTGACGCCGACTTCACCGGCGAGGGGGAATGGCTTCGCGCTGTCAGCGGCGAGTGTGGCGCCCGCGAATCCGACAACGGAGGTGGCGAGGAAGCCGCGGCGAGTCAGGTCGGAATTCCGCTCGGCCCACGCGGAAGCCTCGAGCGCGGCCCCAACGGGGCCGACGTGGGTAGCCACGGGTGAAATCCCGCCAAGCGGGATGGAACCCGTGGTCACGTCGCGAAAGCGACGCGCGCCCCGGAGGGGCGCACGGATCGCGGCCGGAGAGAATTGTTCACCACCTGTCTCAACGCGTGCGCCCCTCCGGGGCGCGAACGTCTGAGCGAAGGTGTCCACGGGTTCAGAACCGCGAGGCGGTTCTTCACCCGTGGCTACCCTCGCGCATCCCTTCGGGATGCCGGCAGCACGTGCATGGCAATTCTCCACTGGAACTGTCTCAGTGCGTTTCATGACTCACTTCGCCGGCGCGCGTTTCATCAACGTCGCCTTGCCCGGCGGTTCGGTGAGGCACTTGTCGCCAAGCAGAGCGACTCCGGCCTTCGGTGACGCGAACATTTTCCCGCCATCGTGGCCGACACCCTCGACCTCGATGACGCGCCAGTTGAACGGCCAGCCATTTTTTTTCGCGACCGCTTCGGCGAGCTTGAAACAATTCCGTCCGCGCTCGAAGCGCGTCGCGCCCTGCTTCATCGCCTCGGGTTTAACGTCGAGGTTCTTGTCGCCGGTGTCGGCGGTGCCGAGGAGCAGCGTGAGCGGCGCGGCGAGATAGCGCTTGATGGCGTCGTCGCCGCCGAGTTCAGGCGGCAATTCACCGAAGCCGTAAGGAAAGGGAAAATCGCGCGTGGGAAAAAGATGCGAGCCGGGATTCGCCGCCACGATGCGCACCGCATCGCCTGGCAGGAATGCCGCGAGCCGCGTGTTGAACTGCCCGCCCGCCGAGTGGCCGATGACATAATACGGCATGTCCGCGCGGCCTTCACGTCGGCGAATTTCCGCGACCAGTTTCGGAATGTAACTGTAGGTCCACTCGGACTTCGGCTGCGGCTTGCCCTTCTTCAGCACGTTGCCGCGCTGATAGGCCTCGGAGGGAAAGCGGTTCGTGTCAAAGAGCGGCGCGACTACGAGCATCCCGAACGTGTCGGCGAGCGGCACCGCGTAATCGCGGTAGTTGTCGGCGTTGCGGTTCAAGCCGTGCATCACCACGAGCAACGGGCCATTGGTGAAGTTCGCCGGGCGATACGTGAAGACTTCGATGGGCTTGCCATTGAGCGGGAGCGTGAGTTGGGATTTGCCGAGGGAAAGCGGCAATGCAGCGAAAAGCGGAAGCGAGAGAAGCAGGCAGACGCACAGAAGCGCGGCCAATCCCACTCGCGTAAGAGTCGAGGTAACGAGACTCTGATATTTCATTTGCACCTGGTTGTTCGTTTGAAGTGAGCCTCCTTACGTCGGCTGCCACCTCAATCTTTCTCGCCCCAAACCTTCGGCACCTTGAAGCCCGGGGCGGCCTTGCTCCGGGG
The DNA here is from genome assembly GCA_016199935.1 of Verrucomicrobiota bacterium. Taxonomy (GTDB): domain Bacteria; phylum Verrucomicrobiota; class Verrucomicrobiia; order Limisphaerales; family JACQFS01; genus JACQFS01. The sequence goes on along the minus strand of JACQFS010000245.1, from coordinate 6,253 downwards.
CGGCTCGGCCTGCCTGGCGAGTTCGTCGTAGCGGGCACGGAGTTGCTTGAGCTTGGCGGGATTTTTTCCGGCGAGATTGTTCTGCTCGTAAGGGTCGTCCGCGAGATTGAAGAGTTCGAACTGCGGCGCGGCATCGGCCTTCGCTTCGACCTGCTTCTGTTTCTTCGCGGGCTTGGCGGACTCGCCTGCGCCTGCGCTCAAGGTGTCGTTGCCGTCGTCGTGAAGCTGGCCGTTGAGCACGAGTTTCCAGTCGCCCAAGCGCAGCGCGCCGCTCGCGGGAGTGGTGTTGTGGAGAATTTCCTTTCGCGGCGAGGGTTTGCCGTCGGCAATGGCGGGCCACATGTCGTGGCCATCGAGCGGGTGCTTCTGCTTGAGCGACACGCCGGCGAGGCCGAGCAGCGTGGGATACCAGTCGCTCATGTGCATCGGCGAATTGAAGACCGAGCCGGGCTTGAGTTTGCCATCCCACACGGCGAACGCCGGCACGCGCATGCCGCCTTCGTAGAGCGTGCCCTTGCCGGCGCGGAGCTTGCCGTTGTCGGTGATTTTGCCGGGCGCGGGGCCGCCGTTGTCGCTGGAGAAAAGGATGAGCGTGTTCGAGCGCAGCCCCTTTTTCTCCAGCGCGGCGATGATGGTGCCCACGGCCTCGTCCATCGCGGCGACCATGCCGGCGTAGGTCTTGCGGTCGCCGGTCATGCTCGTGTAGGGGACGGTGTATTGCTCCGGCACCTGATGCGGGGCGTGGACAGCGTTGAAGGGGACGTAAATGAAGAACAGTTTTTTCGCATCGTGCGCGCTGATGAGCCTCGCCGCCTCTGCCGCGACCAGGAACGTGCTGTAGCCTTCCTCGCGCAGCGCCTTGTCATCGCGGTGCCAGTCGAGCCCGCCGTCGCGGATGTGGGTGAAGTAATCGAGCGCGCCGTTGTAGTGGCCGTATTGGTGGTCGAAGCCGCGCGCGGTCGGAAGATACGCGCGGTCGAAATGGCCGAGGTGCCACTTGCCGCAAATCGCCGTCTCGTAGCCGGCCTCGTGCAGTGCCTGCGGCAACGTGCGCTCGTCGAGCGGCAGGCCATACTGCACCTGCGGCTTGAGCACGCCGACTTGCAGGCCGTAGCGCATCGGGTAGCGGCCGGTCATCAACGCCGCGCGCGTGGGCGAGCAGAGCGGCTGGACGTAGAACTGTTCGAGCCGCGTGCCGGCGGCGGCGAGCTTGTCGAGGTTGGGCGTGGCGATTTCGCCGCGGTGAAAACTCACGTCGGCCCAGCCGAGGTCATCGGCGAGAATGAAAAGGATGTTGGGCTTCGGCGCGGCGGCGGTGGCGAACCACGGAAGACACAGAAGACACGGAAGGAGGAGGCGGAAGAATTTGTTCATGCGCGGTGTGAGACGCGGGGAAAGTCTCGCAGGCTACGGCGGCGGGCAAGCCCAGAAGTCAGGTAGAGACATCGCCGGACGTGGCCCCGTTCCCCGCTTGCTTGACAACCCCACCCAAAGCCAGAAAGTGCCGACGTGAACTTCGCCCACGATCGGCAGAAACGATTTCTGCGGAGTTCTGCTTCACCATATGTTAGGCGGCTGCGAGCATTCATATGCCACAACACCCATTAGTTGCTGAAATCCGCTGCTTCATCCTGAGCTTTGGCGAGCATGACCCAGACTGTCCTGGCGTTGATGCGACCAAGTGGGAGGAGCAACTTGAGGTGTGCGTCTGCGGATTTTCGCCCCGTTGCGATGAGCTTATGCGGAAACTAGAAGACGCCTTGCCGCCCCACGTCGCCTAACTGTCGCGCCTCGACAGGTTGTCCGCGTTGGTCGTCGCCGGCGGCGGTCAGGGCAGCGGCGGCTTGGCGGCGAGGTCGAAGGCCTTGATGCCGTTCTTCATTCGCAGGAGGAGCTTGCCATCGGCGATGCTCGGCGAGGGGACCCACGCGGCGCGGACGTTCGCCTTGCCGAGTTCGATGCGCTCGGGCGCGGACTTGAGGATTTGCAGGTTGTTCCCGTTGTTGATGAGGACGAAAATTTTCCCGTCGGCGAGCAGCGGCGAGGCGATGGATGAGGGCACGGGCGTCTCCCAAAGTTTTTTCCCAGTCGCGAGGTCCCAGCAGAAATGCACGTTGTCATCCATCAGATACACGCGGCCCTCGTGGATGATGGGGCTGGACTGCGTGCGGAGCGGGTCGAACGGATGGTTCCAGATTTTCTCCGCGCCGGTGAGCGAGAGCTTGTAGGCCACGAAGCCGAGCTTGGGGTCGCGCACCTGCACGGCGAGCGTGTCGCCGGAAATGGCGGGCGTCGAATCGCCGCCGCCGGGCGCGATCCACGCGATGGCACCGGTCTTGAGGTCGCACGCGACGAGCCCGTTGCGGCTGTTGCAAATCGCCAGCGTCTTCCCATCCTTGCTCCAGAATGTCGGTGAGCCGTTGCCGCCGCCGGCTTTGGTCTGCGTCCAGAGTGGCTTGCCCGTCGCGGTGTCGAAGGCGACGAGCGAGCCGGAGTTCACGATCATCACGCCCTCGACGACGGCGGGCGAGGAGCCGGGCGCCTTGTTCGGCAGCGGCGCGGACCAGAGCTGCTTGCCGGTGCTCGCGTCCACGCAATAGGCGTGCGTGCTGCCGAGCGCGAACACTTTTCCGTCCACGACGGCGGGTGTGCTGGAACAGTTGCGGCCCTTGGGCTCGCCGGGCGCCTTCGACTTCCACAGCGTCTTGCCCGAGGCGAGATCAATGCACACCACCACGTCCTCGGCGACGCGTTTGGTTGGCGGCATCTTTTCATAGACCTCCTTCTTCACGTGGTCGGCGAAGCCCTGCGCCTCGACCCATTTCTTGAATTCGGCCTCGTTGGGGAAGGGCTTCTCCACCATCGCCTGCATCTTCTCGTAGTCGTCGAATGGGGTCGCGAGCGGGCCTTTTTTCAAGCGGCCCTTGACCAGCCCGCTGTAGAGTTGTTTCTGCTTCTTGTCCAAATTGTCCTCGATCCACTTCTCCGCGAACTCGTCGAGCTTCGCGCCGCGCAACGTCGGCGGGAGCGACATGCGCAATTTCTCCAGCGCGTCTGCCTTTTCGCCCAGCCCCTTCGGACTTTGGTAACCCATCGTGCGCATGGTGAGGTCGGTGAAGGTGCGCGTCTCGCTCGGCACGTCGGTGTGCCACACGACGGAAAGATACGCGCGCCCGTTCGCGGCGACGATGCTGCCGAGGCCGCCGTCGTCCTGGCTGGGGATTTCCTCGCTCGCCCAAAGTTCCTTCAGGCCGGCCTCGGGCACCGCGTTCAGCAGCGGCGGACTGTCCGGCAGCACGCCATCGCGCGACGGGCCGCGCCACTGATTCCAATCCGAGCCGGCGAACGCAACGCCGGCAGTGAGCAAAAACAGGATGGGTCCGGTGAAAAATTTCATGAGAGTCAGCATGGCGAAATGAGGCGAATCAGACGAGGGGAAAGACGAGCGGATTCATACCAGGTAGGGACAAGCCGCCGGCTTGTCCCCGTCGCCGAGCGCAGCGTCAGGCGACGGAATTCGTGGTCGCGCGGCGAACTCACGGCCTCCGTTCCGCCCGCTGCTGAACGCGGGCGGGGGACGACCCGGCGGGTCGTCCCTACCTTCGTGCTACCACGTGAACTCGGGACGTTCGCCGTCGTGGAACCAGATGAACGGCCATTCCTCCGGGCTTTTCACCAAGCCGGCGCGAACCGGATTTTGGAGAATATATTGCGACTTTTCCGTCGCGCTCTCTTCCCTGCGGATGCGGTGCTCGAAGAAGTCACGCTGCCACGCGATTCCGGGATGCTTGGCCGTCCAGTTCTTCCAATCCTCGATCCGCTCTTTGAATGGTTTCGCTCCCGGTGGAAAGGACAGCAGTGCGTGCAGGTGATCCGGCATCAGCAACGCCAGGCATACGAACCAGTCAAACCGCCGCTGTCGGAACTCAATCGTCTGGAAGATTTCCCGCGCCGCTTCCGGAGTGGCCAGTTGGTTCTTCCCGCGCGGCTCGCAATTGACCGAGATGAAATAGACTTCCTTGGAGGGATCCACCCACAACGGCGGATCGTGCGGCAGCCGCTGGCGATCGGGAATGTTCACGCCTGCGAATTAACAAAAATCGCCCGCCTTGCCAAGGTGCGTTGCCGCGGTGTGCTGCGTAAGGTAAGGACGAGCCGCCGCTCGTCCCCGTCGCCGAGCACAGCGTCAGGCGACGGAATCCTTCGGTCGCGAGGTGAGCCATCGGCCTCCGTTCCGCCCGCTGGACGCGGCCGGGGACGACCCGGCGGGTCGTCCCTACCTCACCGCCGCAGGGCCAGCACGAGCGCGTTGTGCGCGGCGCGCATCAACTCCAGGTCCGCGAGCGTGGGCGGGGCGTTCACGAACGGATCGTCCAGCGTCGGCACGGCGTTCGTGTTGGCGGAACTGTTCGCGGCGGCGGACGCGAGCGTGGCCGCGAGGCCGTCGCTCAACTGCGCGTTCGTCACCTCGCCGGGATCGCCCTTGTCGCCTTTGTCGCCCTGACCACCCGTCCCGCCGTCGTTGCCGGTCGCGCCGGTCAGGCCGCGCGGGAGGCCGATGGTGAGGTGGACGTTCGTGCCGTCAAAACTCGCGTCCACCGTCGCGGGCTGGTCGGGGTTGAGGGTGTTGACGGCATCCACGACGACGTTGGCCATGGGCGGGCCGATGGGGCCGTCGTTGCCGGGCGGTCCCGGCGGGCCGGCGGGCACGGCATCAATCTTGTCGTTGAGCGCGTTGAACTGGTTGCGCATGGGTGCCGACAGCACCGGCGCATGGGATGGTGGATAGGTCGGATCGAAGGGCATGGTCGTTTGGGGTAAGGGGTAAGGGGTAAGAGGTAAGTGGTAAAAGGTCAGTTATATGAGAACGGTGGAACATATATTTTATCTGGCATCAGCATGGGCTTGCCATCACCTCGGGCGTTTAGAGTCCACGCTTTAGCGTGTCCCCTGCCGCCGAGCACCCTGAATGGTGAACTCCAAACACCGGGGTGAGGGTGGCGGTTCCATTGCGGGAACTCCGCGCCGATGGCTGTGAGGGTGCTCATGGTGTTCTAGTCGGATTAGTGTTTGCTCTCCGTCCTTTGTTCCATGGTGGGACTCGCGTGGCTCGTCCTTCCGATGGTTGCGCGGGCGCCGGGCGGATATATCCGCTCCCTGTGCTTTCCGGATTCGACGCTCCGGCACCCGCGCGTTTCCCCTGTTTCCCTTCCTTGTCTGATCTTTGAGCCCTCACCCCGTCCCTCTCCCATCGGATGGGAGAGGGTGGCCGCAAGGCCGGGTGAGGGTCGGCGGTTCAGCCCGCCATCTTCGTGGCGATGTCGCTGAAGGGCCCGGGACCGGCGGTGCCAATCCCGCGCGCGCGGAAATAATACCGCGTGCCCGGCGTCAAGGCCTCCACGTCCGTGTTGGCGCGCGGCACCACCTCCACCGTCACCCACGGGCCGGCGGCGTTGATCGCCTGCTGGAACTCGTAGCTGCTCGCCCCGCGCACGGCCCGGCAGGCCAGGTGCGCCGACGTCTCGCTACCGTTGGCCGTCGCCGAGATGCCCGCCGGCGCATCGAGCGGGCCGATGGGCGTGGGCGGCTGGCGCACGCTCATGCCGGCGGAGAGGATTTTCGCCTCGTCGCCGCCGCTGGCCGACTGCACGTAACCGACCAGCGATTCGAGGAGCGCCTTGAGGGCGTCCACCGCATCGTTGCGCTCCACCCGCTTCTGGCGGAGCACGGTGAACGCCGCCTCGCTCGCGCCGAGTGCCGCCTGCGCGGCGGTGATGGCCGCCGACACCGTGGCCAGCGACGGGCTGGGGGTCGTGTAGTTGGTATTGCCCGTGATGGCGGTGACGATGTCCTGGGCAACGAGGATCACGTCTGAGGCGGTGTTGCCGCCGTATTGCACCTGTGCTTTCATTTTGGACCTCCTGTGGTTTGGCGGAGCCGGCTCGTCGAACCTTGATGGCGGGTTCTCGTCTAACTCCGCGCTGTTTGGTTCATCAAAGTTCATTGGCCACCTCCGTGGTTTTATTTGGAACGACGGCATTGAACCACAGCCGCTCCGCGAACGCAAGTGCGCAAATAAAAAAAGTTCAACATACACCCGCTCCCATGCTCATTTTTGAGAATGGCGTTTGGACTCTCATATGGAGATGGGAGCGATGGAAAAATTCGGCCCTCACCCCGGCCCGTGACCCGAGGTAGGGACGAGCCGCCGGCTCGTCACCGTCGCCGAGCGCAGCGTCAGGCGACGGAACCG
>JACQFS010000248.1 GCA_016199935.1 Verrucomicrobiota bacterium | reverse complement strand
GACTTCGCTGGAGCGACGGCGCGCCGATCACGGCCGACGACGTGTTGTTCACGTATCGGGCGATCTACGACACGAACGTCGCGAGCGCCACGTCGGACATCGTGAAGATCAAGGGCCAGCCGTTCGCGGTGTCGAAGGTGGACGACCTGACGGTGAAGATCGTGACGCCGGAAACCTTCGCGCCGTTTTTGGAAAGCGTCGGCGCGGGAATTCCGATCGTGCCGAAGCACAAGCTCGAGAAGGCGCTTGCGGGAAAAAAATTCGAGGCGGCCTTGGGCATCGACACCGCGCCGGAGGACCTCGTGTGCAGCGGGCCGTTCAAGCTGAAGCAGTTCAAGGCGGGCGAACTCGTGCTGCTCGAGCGCAACCCGTGGTTCTTCGAGGTGGACAAGAAAGGCACGCGCCTGCCGTATCTCGACAACGTCATCTACACCATCGTGCCGGACATGAACGCGATGTCGCTGCGCTTCCTCAAGGGCGAGAGCGACGTGTTCGAGTCTGTGCGGCCGGATGAATTCGAGCGCTTCAAGGAGGCGGCGGACAAGGGAAAGTTCAAGCTCGTGGAACTCGGGCTGGGTCTCGATCGCGCGTTCCTCTGGTTCAACCTGAACACGGGAAAAAATCCCAAGACCGGCAAGCCGATCGTGGACCCGAAGAAGCTGAAGCTGTTTTCGCAGCCGAAATTCCGGCAGGCCGTGGCCCACGCGATTGATCGCGCGAGCATTTGCAAAAGCATCTACGCCGGCCGCGCCGAGCCGAACTACGGCTACACCGGGCGCGAAAACAAAAAGTGGTGGAACCCCAACCTCCGTGAGTATCCCTTCGACCTCGCCAAGGCGCGCGCGCTCCTCGCCGAGCTCGGCCTCAAGGATCGCGACGGCGACGGCATCCTCGAGGACGCCGACGGCCTTCCCCTCGAGTTCGTCTTCAACACCAACACCGGCAACAACACGCGCGACAAGATCGCCGTGCTCATCCAGTCCGACCTGAAGAAACTCGGCTTCAAGGTCACGTATCAACCCGTCGAGTTCAACGCGCTCGTGGACAAGATTGATGTCTCCTACGACTACGAGTGCATCCTCCTCGGCTTGACGGGCAGCAGCGTGGATCCCGCCGGCGGCATGAACGTGCTGCTCTCCAGCGGCTTCACGCACCAGTGGTTTCCGAAACAGAAGACGCCCGCCACGCCGTGGGAGGCGCGCATTGACGAGCTGATGAACGCGCAGCTCACCACGCTCGATTTCCCCGCGCGCAAAAAATATTTCGACGAAGTGCAGGCCATCCTCAACGAGCAGTTGCCGATGATCTACACCGTGGCGCCGAACGTCTACGCCGCGATCCGCAAGGACATCGCCAACGTGCGGCCCACCGTGCTGAGCGAGTTCCGCGTGTCGTGGAACGTGGAGGAGCTTTACTTCAAAAAGTAAGTCCAAGCATTTCAACCACGGATGGATACGGATGCACACGGATGGCGGCGGGAAGAGCAGGGGAGTCTTTTCTGTTTGGGTTGGGTTTCGTCGCGCGCGCACGCCTCGCTTCATGCAACCCTCACCCCGGCCCTCTCCCGGAGGGAGAGGGAGAACCCTTCCGCAGTTGCGCAAGATTTGGACGCGTCAGAATTGGCGGTGAGGCTGAGTGCGTTGCCCCATTTCCCCCCGGGAGAGGGCCGGGGTGAGGGCGGAACTGCGCGGGCCTGGATGATTTCTCCGAACCGCCTGCTGATTTGGCTCGCCGGAATTTTTCTCCGCATCCGTGTGCATCCGTGTGCATCCGTGGTGCTGCTTCTCGGCGCGCTGCTCGCGGGCTGCGGCAAGCCGGAGTCGCGCGTCGCGGTTGGATTGAAGACGCAAGAGCTTCACCTCGGCAACGGCACGGAGCCGCAGGATCTCGACCCGCAGATCGTCACGGGCGTCTCCGAGCACAACATCATGTCCTCGCTCATCGAGGGCTTGATGAACGAGGATCCGAAGACGCTCTCGCCCGTCCCCGGCGTCGCCGAGCGGTGGGACGTTTCGGCCGACGGCACTGCTTACACGTTTCATCTGCGTGCGAACGCCCGGTGGTCGGACGGCGTGCCGGTGACGGCGCAGGATTTCGTCCGCAGTTATCAACGCGCGCTCATGCCGGCGCTCGCCAACGAGTATGCCTACATGCTCTACGCGATGAAGGGCGCGGAGGAGTTCAACAAGGGCAAGCTCACCGACTTCGCGCAGGTCGGCGTCCACGCGCGCGACGGGGGCACGTTGGAAATCCAGCTCACGCATCCCGTGCCGTATTTTCTTTCGCTGCTGAATCATTACTCGTGGTGGCCGGTGAACATCGCGGCCGTCGAGCGGCACGGCGGCTTCGCGACGCGCGGCAACCGCTGGACGCGCCCGGAAAATTACGTCGGCAACGGCCCCTTCGTGCTTGAATCGTGGCGCATCGGGCACGCCATCGTCGTGCGCCGGAACACGAACTACTGGGACGCGGCGAACGTCCGGCTCCAGCGCATTCATTTCTACGGCATCGAGAGCGCGGACACGGAGGAGCGCGCGTTCCGCGCCGGGCAGTTGCACGTGACTTACAATCCCGTGCCGCCCGCGAAGATGTCGGTGTATCGCGAGCGCAACCCGCAGTTTCTGCGCGTGGACCCGTATCTCGGCACCTATTTCTACCGCTTCAACGTCCGCAAGCCGCCGCTGGACAATCCGCTCGTGCGCCGGGCGCTGGCACTGGCGATTGATCGCGCCGCGTTGTGCGAGACGGTGCTGCGCGGTGGACAGTTGCCGGCGCGGTGCTTCACGCCCGCAGACACGGCGGGCTACACGGCGCGTGCGAATCTGACGGGAAATGCGGAAGACGCGCGGCGACTGCTTGCGCAGGCGGGCTTCGCCGAGGGGAAAAACTTTCCGAAGGTCGAAATCCTGTTCAACACGAGCGAGGCTCATCGCGCCATCGCCGAGGCGATCCAGCAGATGTGGCGCAAGGAACTGGGCATCGAAGTCACGCTGGTGAACCAGGAGTGGAAGGTCTATCTCGACACGGAAAAGAAAGGCGACTACTTCGTGAGCCGCGCTGGCTGGATCGGTGACTACGCGGACCCCTCGACCTTTCTCGAAACCTTCACCGCCGACAGCGGCAACAACCGCACCGGCTGGTCGGACAAAAAATACGACGCGCTGCTCGCCGCCGCCGCGCGCGAGCCGGACACGACGAAGCGCAACGAACTTTTCCAGGAGGCCGAGGCGATCCTGATGACGGCGGTGCCGATCATGCCGATCTATTTCTACACGCGCCCCTATCTCCGGCAGCCGATGGTGCGCGGTTGGGAGCCGACGCTGCTCGACCATCACCCGTGGAAGCACGTGTGGCTGGAGTCACCCTGACGCGCAGCCGGGCATCGCACTTTCTCAAATGCAAGCAAGGCGGCCGGGCAATTTCGCACCGGCGCAAAAATTCCGTCCCGATTTCCGGGCAACGCTTTTGCTTGATGCCCGGTGGAATGAAAATCGAATCGTCGCCCGCCTCCCGCCGGAACTTTCTTCGCCGGCTCGTCTTCGTTGGTGCGGCCGCCGCCGCGGGCCGCGCGGCCGGCGCAGCGGAGCTGGCCGCGGTGGCGCCGCGTTCCGAATCCGAATTGGAGCTGCCGGAGCGCGGTCGCATCCTTTCGGCAAAGTCTTTTCTGAACCAGCCTGCGCCCGAGTTGCGCTTCGGAATGTGGCTCACGAAGAAGCCGGAGTTGAAGGAGCGCTTCGTGTTTGTCTTTTTCTGGGCGACGTGGTGCGCGCCGTGCAAGGCCGTGCTCCCCACGCTCAATGAAATCCATCGCACACAGGGCGAGCGCGTCACGTTCGTCGCGTTGAGCGAGGAGGCGCCCAACGAGGTGCGCCGCCTGGTCAGTCCGGCCATCGAGTTCTTTAGCGCGAGCGACACCTCGCGCAAGCTGATGCGTAAGCTGGAGGTCGAGGGCCTGCCGCACGGGATCGTCCGTTGGGAGGGGCATCCGATGACCTTCACCGGCGAAAAACTTCAGCGGCTCGTTGCCAAATACGGCGCGGCCTGAGCGGCCGCCTCCGACGTTCTGGACAATCGAGGTTGGAAACGGGACAGCGGGCGTCCCTCGACTTTTCTCAGCCTTGCGTCTGCGGTCGAATCTTTCCCGTCGGCCTTTCGTCTTGATGCATCGTCCGGCTTCGGGCGAACCTGTCCGCCAGCCGAAATCGAATGCATCCGCGAAAACTTTTCTTCACCGTCACGCTCGCTGCCGTTGCGGCCGCGCGTGCGGCGGAGCCGGTGGCGTCGGCGGACGGCGTGGCTTTTTTTGAAAAGAAAATCCGGCCGCTGCTCGTGGAGCATTGCCTCGACTGCCACAGCCCGGAGCACAAGATCAAAGGCGAACTGCGCCTCGACACGCGCGCGGGCTGGCAGGCGGGCGGCGAGCTTGGCGAGGTGATATTGCCGGGCAAACCCGAGGCGAGCTTGCTCGTCAAGGCCGTGCGCTACGCCGACACCAAGCTGCAGATGCCGCCCAAGCGCAAGCTCTCCGACGCGCAGATTACCGATCTCGAAGCGTGGATTAAAATGGGTGCGCCCGATCCGCGCACGGGCGCGGCCGTGGTGGCGAAGAAGAAGAGCGGCATGGACCTCGAGGCGGGACGGAAGTTCTGGTCGTTTCAGCCAATCAAGAAAGTCGCGCCGCCGGAAGTGAAGGATTCCAAGTGGGCGCGCACGGACATTGATCGATTCATTCTCGCGAAGCAGGAAGGGCAGGGGATCAAGCCCGCGGGCGACGCGAGTCGGGAGTCGCTGATCCGTCGCGCCTACTTTTCCCTGGTCGGCCTCCCGCCGACGCCGGATCAGATTGACACCTTCCTCAACGACGCCCGGCCCGATGCCTTCGAGCGCGTGGTGGATTCGCTCCTTGCCTCGCCGCACTTCGGCGAGCGCTGGGGCCGGCACTGGCTGGACGTGGCGCGCTTCGCCGAGTCGTCCGGCGGCGGGCGCACGCTGCTCTTTAAGGACGCGTGGCGCTATCGCGATTACGTGATCGAGAGTTTCAACGCCGACGTGCCCTTCGACCGTTTTGTCCGCGAACAGATTGCCGGCGACCTTTTGCCCGCGGTGGATAACGCGCAGCGCCGGCGTCAGCTCACGGCCACCGCGTTTCTCTCGCTCGGCCCGACGAATTACGAGGAGCAGGACAAGCGGCAGCTCCGCTTCGATGTGATTGATGAACAGCTCGACACGCTCGGCAAATCGCTCCTCGGCATGACCATCGGCTGCGCGCGTTGTCACGATCACAAGTTCGATCCCATCCCGCAGAAGGATTACTACGCGCTCGCCGGCATCTTCGCGAGCACGCGCACGCTCTTCAATTACACCGACAACGTCGCGCGCTGGATTGACGCACCGCTGCCGATGGACGGCGCGAAGGAGGGTGAATTGCGCGCCCACGAAACGAAAGTGGAACTGCTCAAGGCGCAGTTGGAATCGGCGAAGAAGGAGAGCAAGCGCCTGCTCGCCGATGTGGCGAAGGCCACCGACAAGACCATCGGCAAGCCGGTGGCGGCCGCGTCACTCGGCGGCATCATCGTGGACGACGCCGAGGCGAAGATCGTCGGCGACTGGCGCCATTCAAAGTTCGCGCGCAGTTACATCGGCGAGGGCTACCTTGAGGATCGGGATGCGGGGAAGGGCGAGAAGACCCTCACGTTCGTCCCGCCGATTCCGAAATCGGGACGCTACGAGGTGCGCCTGGCCTACACGCCGTTGGAGAACCGGGCGACCAACACCCCGGTGACCGTCTTCCACGCGGACGGCGAGCAGACCATTTACCTCGATCAGAAGGAGGCGCCGGCCATCGCCGGACGCTTCGTCTCGCTCGGACAGTTTCGCTTCGAGAAGGATGGTGCTGGTTACGTGCTCATCTCGAACGAAGGCACCAAGGGTCACGTGGTTGCCGACGCCGTGCAATTCCTCCCCGTCGAGGAACTCGCGAAGGATCCGGTCGCCGCGGCGATGAAGGACAACAAGGAGTATCGGAAGGCCGACACCGCGGTGCGCGACCTGGAAAAGCAGTTGAAGAAACTCGCCGCCGAAGGCCCGCAGCGGGTGGTCGCAATGGCGGTCCGCGAAGGGGACGAGGAAGAAATTCGCGACACGGAAATCCGCGTGCGCGGCCTTGTGCAGAACAAGGGCGCGAGCGTGCCGCGGGGCTTCCTCCAAGTGGCCACGCACGGCCAGGCGACGGCGATTTCCGAAAAGGAAAGCGGCCGCCGCGAACTGGCCGAGTGGCTCGTGTCGCCGGAGAATCCCCTGACCGCGCGCGTGACGGCGAACCGCATCTGGCACTGGCTCTTCGGCGCGGGCCTCGTGCGCACCACGGACAACTTCGGCGTCACCGGCGAGCCGCCGTCGCATCCCGAGCTGCTCGATCATCTCGCGGTGCGGTTCATCGAGCAGGGTTGGTCGGTGAAGAAGCTGGTGCGCGAAATCGTGCTCAGCCACGCGTGGCAAATCTCCGCCGGCGGCGCTGAGCCCGCCGACCCGGACAATCGGCTGCTCACGCACTTCCCCCGTCAACGCCTCGACGCCGAGGAGATTCGCGACGCGATGCTCGCGGTCGGCGGAAAGCTGGATTTGCGGCTCGGCGGCCCCAACATTCTGGGCGCCGGCGGCACCATCATTGACGCGAATAATTCGAGTGCGCAGAACACCGAGTATGCCTACGTCTATGCCGACACGCGCCGCAGCGTTTACACCCCGGCCTTTCGCGCGAAGCGGCTGGAACTCTTTGAAGTGTTCGACTTCGGAAACATCAACCAACCGCTCGGCCAGCGGAACGTCAGCACCGTCGCTCCGCAGGCGCTCTACCTTTTGAACAGCCCGTTCGTGCTGGAGCAGGCGAAGTTCGCCGCCGAACACTCGTTGGCTGACTCCAAGCTCGATGACGCGGCGCGCCTCGACCGCGCGTATCGTCTCGCCCTTGGCCGGCGGCCGACGAAGGCCGAGCGGGAGACAATGGTCCGTTTTCTCGGGACGGTGGGGGCCGACTCGGGTGACGACGCGAAGCGGCTCGAAGCCTGGGCGCACCTTTTCCAAGCGCTCTTCGCCTGCGTGGATTTCCGTTATCTGGACTGAGCGGTTCACGTGGGCGCATCCGGACACTGTCCCGGTCCGCGAGCCGTCCCGGCTCGCAGCGACCACCTTGGCGGAACGATCCGCAAACTTTACCCGGCCTGTTCCATTCGCAACCGCTGCGCGCCGGGACGGCTCGCGGTCCGCCGGGGCAGCCCGGATACGCCGGTTCACATTTGACGCGACAAACCGGCGTGCGGCGGCTAATAGTGTCGCGATCCGTGAAGACAAAACTTCTTCCCTTCCTCTACCTGGCCGGCTGCCTCGCGGGCGCTGGGCGCGCGCAGGCCATTGAATCCGTCGAGGTCGAAGTGATCGTCATCGAGGCGATGGAGTCGGTCGCGTCGGGCGCGAAGGATGGCGGCGCCACCGCCGCGCGGCCGGCGTATCCGCGCGCCATCACCGAGAGCGGCAAGACCGTGGAGCTCGCCGCCACCAACCTCCACACCCACGCCCTCACGCGCGGCATGATGGACAGCTTCAAGATCAGCGTCACCCCGAAGGTCAGCGGTGACACGGTGAAGTTCAGCGGCAAAATTCGTTTCGCCTATCATGAAGGCGAGAAACAGCGGGAGGTCTCGCAGTCGTTCACCGGCCGGGGAAAACTCGGTGAGAGCACCTACGTCCTCTCGCAACGGGTGGGCAAGGGCCACAACGCGTTGTTGACGCTTCGGTTTATGAAGCTCGCGATGAATTTGCCGCCCCCGCGCCCGTCTCTTTCTCCCAGACCATGAAGTCCGCCCCCGTTCTCTCCCGCCGCCAGGCGCTGCAAAAAATCTCTTGCGGCTTTGGCTCCCTCGCGCTCGCCGGCATCGCCGCCCAGCAGTCCGCGCGCGCTGCCATCAACCCGCTCGCCCCGCGCGCGCCGATGCTCCCGCCCCGCGCCAAGCGCGTGATCTTCCTCTTCATGGCCGGCGGCGTGAGCCACGTGGACAGCTTCGATTACAAGCCGCGCCTCGTGAAGGACGATGGCAGGATGCTCGACTTCCTCGACCAGCGGAACATCGCCCGCACCGGCATGGGTTCGACCATGCGCGTGATGAAGCCGCTGTGGGACTTCAAGCAACGCGGCCAGAGCGGCGCGTGGGTGTCCGATCTTTTCCCGCACATGGCGGCGCACGCTGATGACTACTGCACCATCCGCTCGATGCACACCGAGGGCGTCGCGCACGGCCCGGCCACGCTCTTTCTCCACACCGGCACCACGAATCTCATCTGGCCCTCGATGGGCGCGTGGGTCAGCTACGGCCTCGGTTCGGAAAATGAAAACCTGCCGGCGTTCGTGAGCCTCAGTCCCGCGATGGCCAATGGCGGCCCGCGCAACTACGGCAACGCCTTTCTCCCCGCCGTGTATCAGGGCACCGCCGTCGGCCGCGCGGGCACGCCGGCGAAGGAGGCGAACATCCGCAACCTCGTGAACTCATCGCGGTCGTTCGAGGAGCAGCGGCGGCAGTTCGAGTTGCTGCGCGAGATCAACGCGGAACAGTTGAGCCGCGCGCCCGGCGAATCCGAACTGGAGGCCGTGATCAATTCCTACGAGCTCGCCTGGCGCATGCAGAACAACGCGCCCGACGTGCTCGATCTCTCCAAGGAGTCCGCGTCCACGCTCGCTCTCTACGGCATCAACGAAGACAAGACCGACAACTTCGGCCGGCAATGCCTCATGGCCCGTCGCCTCGCCGAGTCCGGCGTCCGCTACATCCAGGTCAGCTATTCCGACAACTCGAACAACCCCGCTTGGGACCAGCATTCGAATATGCCCAAGCACAAGGACCACGCGATGGCCGTGGACAAGCCCGTCGCCGGCCTGCTCGCCGACCTCAAACAGCGCGGCCTGCTTGAAGACACGATCGTGTGGTGGGGCGGCGAGTTCGGCCGCACGCCTTACGCGGAGAAAAACGGCACAGGCCGCGACCACAATCCCGTCGGCTTCAGCGTCTGGGTTGCGGGTGGCGGCTTCAAGCCGGGCATGGTTTACGGCGCGACCGACGACATGGGCCACTTCGCCGTCGAGGACAAGGTCCACATGCACGACCTGCACGCGACGATCCTGCACCAGCTCGGCCTCGACCATGAGAAGCTCACCTTCACGCACAACGGCCGGCCCTTCCGCCTCACCGATGTCGCGGGCCACGTGGTGAAGGACATCGTCGCCTGACGGCGGATGCGCGCCAATCTGCTCCACGTTGATGGAAAAGCCCCTCACCCTGACCCTCTCCCCTCCGAGGGGAGAGGGGATTGCCGCAGGCGACGATCAGCCCTGCTCACCATCCGGGGCCTGCGCAGCGACGGCGCGCGAGTCTTCTCCCTCTCCCATCCGATGGGAGAGGGTTGGGGTGAGGGTCTCGTTCAACTGAATAGTTCCGCCTGAATCATCAAGGACGACGAATTTCCAACCATGAGAACAAACATCGAAGACCCAACATCGAACATCGAACATCGAACCGCGCCGCCTCGGAGAACTTCGATGTTCAGTGTTCTGCTTTTACTTTTTTCCGCGTTGTGCCTCCGGGCCGCCGACCCGCACGACCAGTCCGGCGTGCCGCTCGAAGTGGATTCGCCAAACGCCAAGCTCGCGAAGATTGTCATCCTCGTCGGCGGGCCGAGCAGCAAGGCGATGGCGCACGAGTATTTCGCCGGCGGCGCGCTGTTGATGAACTGGCTCAAGGAGCAGCCCGGCGTCTGGCCCGTGATGGCGCGCGACTGGCCGAAGAACGAGGCCGTGCTCAAGGGCGCGAAGTGCGTGGTCTATTACGGCGACGGCGGGGGCAAGCAGCCGTTCCTCGAACCGGCGCGGTGGAAGACTTTCAGCAAGATGCTCGATGGCGGCTGCGGCTTCGTGCTGCTGCATCAGGCCGTGGATTTTCCCACCGGCCCGGACGCGGAGAAGATCAAGGGCTGGCTGGGCGGCGTCTTCCACGGCGACATCGGCTCGCGCGGGCATTGGGACATGGATTTGAAAACCACGGCGGCGGCGCATCCCGCCCTGCACGGTGTGCAATCATTCGCGGCACCGGGCGACGGCTGGCTTTTCAACCTCCACTTCGCCGAGGGCAGGGGCTTCACCCCGCTGCTCGTCGGTCAGGTGCCGGACAAGGGACGCTCCTCCACCGACGCGAAGGCGCACGCAGGCCGCGACGAAATCATCGCGTGGGCCTACGAGCGTCCGAAGGGCGGGCGCGGCTTCGGCTTCACCGGCGCGGACCTGCACAAGAGCTGGAGCTACGAGGGCCAGCGCAAGCTCGTCGTCAACGCCATCCTCTGGTCCGCCGGGCTCGAAGTGCCGAAGGACGGCGCGAAGACAACTTTCGATGAGGCTGACCTGAATCGAAACCTCGACGTGAAGGCAACGGTGGCGGAGAAAAAAGCGGCGAAGAAGACGAAATAGCCTGTAAACTCAAAGCCCCGAGACGAGCAAGGCCATCCGGTGCTGGGAGTCGAACCGGCGGTGTGGAGACGTAGCCGAATACGGTTGAGGGCGAGGGCGAAGTAAATTGCGGCGACCTTTCACCGCTTGCCTTGCCAAAACACCTGAACGCATCACACTCTCGCGTCATGGAAATCGCCGACCTTCTCAAAGACCTGCCCGTCCGCGCCAAAGGTGCTGTCGCTCACTACTGGAGCACCCGCTCTGCGCAGGCCGACAAACAGAAGCTCAGTGGCACGTCCGATCAAGGCAGCCGCGGCGCGGCGACCGGTGGCGCACAGATGGATGGATTCCTCGAAATCCTCGCCCACTACCTGCAAGCGCTTGGCATCCCGCGCCACGCCCTTCATTTCCATCAGCACCTCGAACTACCCGGTTACTTTCGACCGACGAAAAAGTGGGATCTCCTTGTTGTCCTCGACGGCAAGCTGATCGCCGCGCTGGAGACCAAATCCCAGGTCGGCTCATTCGGGAACAACTTCAACAACCGAACTGAGGAAGCGATGGGCTCCGCCCTCGACCTCTGGACCGCTTATCGCGAGGGTGCGTTTGGTCGCGGACTTGCCCCGTGGCTCGGGTATCTCTTCCTGCTCCAAGATTGCCCCGCCTCGCAAAAGCCCGTCCGCACCGACGAACCGCACTTCAAGGTCTTCCCCGAGTTTAAGAACGCCTCCTACGCCCGTCGCTACGAACTGTTCTGTCGCAAGCTTGTCAGCGAGCGTCACTACACCACCGGCGCCTTTCTTCTCGCCGATCTTGAAACCGGCAGCGCCGGAGCCTTTCGTGAGCCCGCGTCGGACCTCACTCTTAACGGATTCGTCACCAGCTTGCTCAATCATGCCCGCAACTATCTCCACTGAAACGCCGGCCTGCACCCAGCGGCTGATACTTGGCGACGCCCGCGATCTTTCGCTCGTCGCCGACGGCTCTGTTCACCTCGTCCTCACGTCGCCGCCCTACTGGAACCTAAAGCGTTACAACGAGCACCCCGAGCAGATGGGCCACATCGAGGACTACGAAGCCTTCCTCACCCAGCTCAACCGCGTCTGGCGCGAAGCCTACCGCATCCTCGTTCCCGGCGGGCGGCTGGTCTGCGTGGTCGGTGACGTCTGCGTCTCTCGCAAAAACTTTGGCCGTCATGTCGTCTTCCCCCTCCATGCCGACATCTGCGTCGCCTGCCGCCGCCTCGGCTTTGATAATTTGAACCCCATCATCTGGCACAAAATCTCCAACGCCTCCTACGAGGTCGAGCGGGGAGGGGGCGGCTTCCTTGGCAAACCCTACGAGCCAAACGCCATCATCAAGAACGACATCGAGTTCATTCTCATGCAGCGCAAGCCCGGCGGCTACCGCAAGCCCACCGAACAGCAGCGCGACACGAGCCGAATTGGTAAAGACGACTATCAAACGTGGTTTCAGCAATTCTGGCAGCTCACCGGTGCCTCCACACGCGAGCATCCCGCGCCCTATCCGCTCGAATTGGCCAATCGCCTCGTTCGAATGTTCTCCTTCACCGGCGACACCGTGCTCGACCCCTTCTGCGGCACGGGGACAAGTCTGCTCGCTGCTGCCAACGCCGGACGCAATGGCATTGGCTATGAACTCGACCCGGCCTACGCCCGCATGGCCGCACTCCGTCTGAAGCGCGAAGTTGGGAGCCTGTTCCAGAACGTGCGCCTCGAGTTCGTGCGCGCTGATGCCCAGCATCCGAACGTCCTCCATGACGCCCCGTTCGATGGCTTGTCCGCCGCACTCGTGCCTGATCATCACGGTAAGACTGTTCGTTATCCGAAACCCGGGATCAAGCGCAAGGCCCACGCGCCCAAATAGATTTCTGTCGCTTCCTGGGCAACTCGGTGAGGCGCGCGGTGCAGCTTGTGTCTGATATGCGAAGGCCCGCCGGAGACTCTCCGGCGGGCCGTTTCTGCAAAGTGGCTTGGAAGTCAGTGGCTCGGCGGCAGCCTCGCCCCACCACCACGCTCAGGCGACGATTTGTTTTACCACGTTGCCGTAAACGTCCGTCAGGCGGAAATCGCGGCCGGCGTATTTGTAGGTGAGCTTCTCGTGGTCGAGGCCCATCAGATGCAGCGCGGTCGCGTGCAGGTCGTGGATGTGCATCTTGTTCTCCACGGAGGCCGCGCCGTAATGGTCGGTCGCGCCGTAGGCCTGCCCGCCCTTCGCGCCGCCGCCGGCCATCCACATGGTGTAGCCGCGCGCGTTGTGGCCGCGGCCGTCGCCGGCGCCGTTGCCGGGCGTGCGGCCAAATTCACCGCCCCAGATGACGAGCGTGTCCTTGAGCAGGCCGCGCTCCTTGAGGTCGGTGAGCAGGGCGGCAATGGGCTGGTCCACGGCGGCGCAGCTCGCGGTGAGGCGGCTGCGCAACCCGTTGTGATGGTCCCAGCCCTGATGGCAGACCTCGATGTAGCGCACGCCGGCCTCGGCAAAGCGGCGGGCCATGAGGCATTGCTTGCCGAAACCGTCGGTCGTGCCGGAGCCGATGCCGTAGGACTTGAGCGTGGCGGCGGACTCGTGCTTGAAATCCATGACCTTCGGCACCTCGGTCTGCATGCGGAAGGCGAGCTCGTAGGACTGGATGACGCCCTCGACGTCGGAGTTCGCGCCGCTGTTCGCGAGCAGGTCCTGGTTCATGGACTGCACGAGGTCGAGCTGTTCGCGCTGCGCCTCGGGGGAGAGGTGCGAGTTGTGAATGTTGCCGATGCTCTCATTGCCGGACATGGACATGTTGCCCTTGCGCTTCTGGCCTGCGCCACCGCCGGGGCCACCCTTCGGTTCCTCCACGCGCGTGCCCTGATAGGACGCGGGGAGAAACGCGCTGCCGTAATTCTGCGCGCCGCCCTGCGCGATGGGCGCGGCGATGGTGATGAAGCCGGGGAGGTTCTGGTTCTCGGTGCCGAGGCCGTAGAGCGTCCACGCGCCCATCGAGGGCCGCACGAAGCGCGCGCTGCCGGTGTGCAGTTGCACGAACGCCTGCGGATGGGCCGGGATGTCGGTGTGCATGCCGTTGAGCAGGCACAGCTCGTCGGCGTGCCCGGCGACATTCGGGAAAAGGTCGGAAATCCACAGCCCGCTCTGGCCGCGCTGCTTGAAGGGCATGATGGGCGCGATGAGCTTGCCGCGCTCGCCCGCCTTGCCGTTGTCGGCGATGAGGTCGGGCTTGTAATCAAACGTGTCGAGGTGCGACGGCCCGCCCTGCATCGCGAGGAAGATGATGCGCTTGGCGCGCGCGGCGAAATGCGGCGCCTTCGGGAGCAGCGGGCTTTGGAACGGCGCGGCGGCCTGCGCGCTCAAGCCGGCAAACGCCAGCCAGCCGAAGCCGGCAGAGACGGACTTGAGCATGTCGCGGCGCGTGAGCACGCGCGGCATGACCTGGGAGCAATCGTAGGGGCGGTTGGTGTTCATGTTGTCAGTTCAGTTGACTCAATTGATGTAACGAAATTCAGCGCTCGCGAGCAACGCCTGGCAGAACGTGGCCCACGCTGTGTCGCGCGAGCCGCCGGCGGTGGAGGTGTGCTTTTGCAAATAAGTCTCCGCGCGCGAAAGCTCGGCGGCGGTCGGCGTGCGGGAGAGCGCGGTGAGGTAGGCGGTCTTGATGAGCTGATGGTTGTCCATGCTCCCGGTCGTGAGCAGGCGCTTCGCCATTTGCGCGGAGTTGTCGTAGATGAACGGGCTGTTCAACATGAAGAGCGCCTGCGACGGCACGGTGGTCACGTCGCGATTCGCCACCACGAGGCTCGGCTCCGCGAAGTCGAACAGGTCGAGCACGGGCGGCACCATTTCGCGCACGATGGGGAGATACACGCTGCGCTTTTTCGAGTCGGTGCTGAGGACGGCGCCGCGGTTGCGCCCGATGTCGGTGTCGCCCATGGCGGTGATGGGTGAGCCGTGCGGCGGCATGAGATCGAGCTGGCCGCCGACGGCGAGTGCGGCGTCGCGGATGGCCTCGGCGTCGAGGCGGCGCTGGTTGGCGTGCCAGAGGAGGTTGTTGTCGGGATCAGCGGCAAAGTTCTTTGCGTCGTTCGCCGAGCTGAGCTGATACGTGCGGCTGAGGACGACTTCGCGGATGAGCTTCTTGACGGACCAGCCGTTCGCAACGAGCCGGCCCGCAAGGTAGTCGAGCAACTCGGGATGCGTGGGCCGCTCGCCGGTCGCGCCAAAATTGTCCGCGGTGGCGACGATGCCCTCGCCGAGGAGATGCTGCCACACGCGGTTGGCCATGACGCGCGCGGTGAGCGGGTTTTCGGGCGCGGTGAGCCATTGGGCGAGTTCGAGGCGGCCGCTTTGATTGGCGGGCATCTTCGGCACGGGCGCAGTCGTCGCGAGCACCTGCACAACGCCGCGCGGGACGATGGCGCCCTTGTCGTTGACTTCGCCGCGCAAATAAATCGGCGCGTCGGCGACACGGCCTTCCTGCACGCCCATTGCGCGCTCGGCGGTCGGATCCACATCCTTCTCGACGGGGGCTTGGGCGTATCCTTTGCCGGCCTTCTTGCCTTTGAACTTGCCCTGGCTCCCACCTTGCAAACGTTCCAGCGCCGCCGCCTTTTGGTCATCCGTCATGTTCTTGAACCGCGCTGCCACTTCTGGACTGCTCGCCGCGAGCCGTGCCAGCATCGTCTCCTGCTGGGGCGTAAACCGGGAGGACTTGGACGAGGGTGGAGCGGCAGGCGTGGGAACAACGACAGCGGGCGCTTTCGGCGTCGGGGCAGCCGAGGGATCCTTCGCCAGCGTGATGAGGCGGCCGGGTTGGCGATTTTTCGCCGCACCGCCGCCGTCGCCGGTGCCGTAGCAATTCTCCGTGCTCTTGAAGATGCCGGCCACCGCGTAGTAGTCGCGCGTCGTGATGGGGTCAAACTTGTGGTCGTGGCAGCGCGCGCAACTCACGGTCACGGCCATCACCGCGCGCGTGGTGGTGTCAATCTGCTCGTCCACATTGTCCGCCACGAACTGCTCGCGGTTGCGTTCGTTCAGGCCCTTGGGGCCGAGGGCGAGAAAGCCTGTGGCAATCGTCTGCTCGTTGCGCTGCGCGAAGTTCTTCGATGGCAGCAGGTCGCCGGCAATCTGCTCGCGGATGAACTGGTCGTAGGGCTTGTCGGCGTTGAGCGACGCGATGACGTAATCGCGGTAGCGCCAAGCCTGGGTGTAGGTGTAATTGCGCTCGCGTCCCGTGGACTCGGCGTAGCGCGCCACGTCGAGCCAGTGACGGCCCCAGCGCTCGCCGAACTGCGGCGAGGCGAGCAACTGATCCACGACCTTCTCAAGCGCGGCCTGCGGCGCGTGGCCCGCGGAGTCCTTCACGAACGCCTCGACCTGCTCGGGCGTCGGTGGAATGCCGATGAGATCGAAGTAAACCCGGCGGATGAGCGCGTGCGGAGTGGCGTCGGCGACGGGCTTGAGATTTTTTTCCTCCAGCTTGGCGAGCACGAAGCGGTCAACGTCACTCGCCGGCCATTTCGAATCCTTCACCTTCGGCGCGGCCTGGGGTTTCACCGGCTGGAAGGCCCAGAAACTTTTCCCGTCCTCAACATTCCATTTCTTCACGATGGACTTGTCCGTGCCATCGCGCGGGTCGGGCGCGCCCATGAGAATCCACTTCTCGAAGTCGGCAATCACATCCTCGGTGAGTTTTTCTTTCGGCGGCATCAACTCGGCCTTCTTCACACCGCGCAGGGCGGAGACGAGGAGGCTCTCAGTCAGGCTGCCGGGGACGACGGCGTGGCCGGTGTCGCCGCCGCGGCGGATGCCCTCACGCGTGTCGAGCACGAGGCCGCCCTTGATCTTCTCCGAATCGGCGGCGTGGCACTTGTAGCATTTCGCGACGAGCACGGGCCGGATTTTTTTCTCGAAGAACGCGAGCTGGTCGGGCGTGGGCGGCTTCTCCATCGGCTTCTGGTCGAGCGCGAGCGCGGGCAGCGAGGCGACGAGCAGGGCGAGTGAAGGGAGAAGCCGGAGGGCCGTGGGCGAGGGCGAAAGTTTTTGTTTCATCGTGGCGCAAATTCCGCCAGCCAACGGAGCCGACGGGTTGTAGTGAGAGACGGCGGCAACACTGCCGGTGGTTACGCCAAACCGCAATTCATTTGCCGCCCCGCCGAAAAGCAAAAGCCCCAAGACTCCGGGGAGCTTGGGGCTTGGAGTTTGGAGCTTTCGCCCTCAGGCGATGATGTCCTTCACCACGGTGCCGTGGACATCCGTGAGGCGGAAGTCGCGGCCCGCATACTTGTAAGTGAGCTTCTCGTGGTTGAGGCCGAGCAAGTGAAGGATGGTCGCGTGGAAGTCGTGGATGTGGACTTTGTTCTCCACCGCCACCGCGCCGTATTCGTCGGTCGAGCCGTAGCTCAGGCCGCCCTTCACGCCGCCGCCGGCCATCCACATGGTGTAACCGCGGTTGTTGTGGTCGCGGCCATCGGTGCCCTGCGCGTAGGGCGTGCGGCCAAACTCGCCGCCCCAGATGACGAGCGTGTCCTTGAGCAGATCGCGCTGCTTGAGGTCGGTGAGGAGCGCCGCGATGGGCTGGTCCACGGAGTTCGCGCGCGCCTCGTGGTCGGCCTCGAGGTTGCGGTGCTGGTCCCAGCCGCCGGAGCCGATTTCGACGAAGCGCACGCCCGCCTCGACCATGCGGCGCGCGAGCAGGCACGAACGGCCAAAGCTGTCCGGCCCCGCCGCGCCCGCGCCGGGTGCGCCGCCGCCGCGTCCACCAACCGCGCCGCCGCTGGCGCGGATGCCATACATTTTCTTGGTCTCCTCGGACTCCTTCGAGAGGTCCATGACCTTGGGCGCCTCGCTCTGCATGCGGAAGGCGAGTTCGTAGGACTCGATGACGCCCTCGACGGCGGGGTTCAACTGGTCGCGCTGGAGCCGCTCGTGATTGAGCGACTGGATGAAATCAATCTGCGCGCGCTGGCCCTCGGTGCTTATTTTCGAGTTGGAAATGTTTGGCAGCTTCGCGTCGCCGCCGCCACCGAAACGTCCGCCGCCGCCGAAGCCCGCGTCGGAGCCGACGCGCGTGCCCTGGTAAATGGCCGGGAGAAAAGCGGAGCCGTAGTTCTGCGAGCCGCCGTTGTTGAGCGGCGGGTTGAGCGTGATGAAGCCGGGCAGATTTTCATTCTCGGTGCCCAGGCCGTAGAGCGACCACGCGCCGAGCGAGGGGCGCACGAACTGGAAGCTGCCCGTGTGCATCTGGAGGAACGCCTGCGGATGCGCCGGCAGGTCAGTGTGCATCGAGCGGATGAGGCAGAGGTCATCGGCGTGCTTGGCGACCTCAGGGAAGAGTTCCGAAATCCACAGGCCCGACTTGCCGTGCTGGGAAAATTTCCACGGCGAGCCGAGCAGCTTGCCGTTGCCGCCGCGGCCGTTGTTCATCGCCTTGCCGTTGTCGGCGGTGAGCTTGGGCTTGTAGTCAAACGTGTCCACGTGCGACGGCCCGCCGCTCATGCAGAGGAAGATGACGTGCTTGGCGCGCGCGGGAAAATGTGTGGGCTTGGGGTCGAGCGGCCCGGACTTGGCGGCGGTTTCCTTCGCGGCAAGCTGGGCCGCAAGGCCGGCGAACGCAGTATAGCCGAAGCCGGCCCAGAGGGACTTGAGCGCGTCGCGGCGGGAGAAGAGGGAGGGATTGAACGTGTTCATAGTTGGCTCTCGGTTGAACGTTGGTGTCGTGAATTCAAATTCAATTGAGGTAACGGAACTCCGCGCTGCCGAGCAACGCCTGGCAGAACGCCGTCAGGCCCGCGAAGCCGAGCCGGTCCTTGTCGGAATACTTCTGCGCCTCGGCGGCGTTGAAGCGGGTGAAGAATTCTCCCGTCGCCTTGAGTTCATTGGCTGTCGGCGGACGTGAATAGACCAGCTCGAAGGCTTTCTTCCCAAGCTCCGTGCCCGTGGCCTTCGTGCCGACGAGCCGCGCGGCCATTGCTTCGCAAAGTTTCTGCACCGACGCGCTGTTCATCAAATAGAGCGCCTGCGACGGCACGGTGGTGTCCTCGCGGTCGCCGGTGACAAGACTCGGCTCGGCGAAATCGAACACCCCGAGCGAATCGGGCACCTGGTCGCGCACGATGGGCAGATAGACCGAGCGGCACGTGTAGTCGGAGTTGATGCCCTTGCTGGAACCGCCACCCATCATGCCGCCGGGCCGGCCAAAGGGACCGCCGCCGGCTCCCGCCAAAGCGAGCCGAAGCACATTGCCTTCGGTCCGCTCCACAATCGAACGCTCGGCGGGCGGCGCGAGGTCGAGCTTGCCGGCGATGGCGAGCATCGAGTCGCGAATCGCCTCGGCGTCGAGGCGGCGCTTGCTCATGCGCCAGTGAAGATGGTTGTCCGGGTCGGCGGCGTAGTTCGCCTCGCTGTGGTCGGATGCGAGCTGATATGTGCGGCTCATCACGATTTGCTTCACAAGCTTCTTCACCGACCAGCCGTTCTCGACAAAGGCAATGGCGAGCGAGTCGAGCAGCTTCTGGTTCGTCGGCATCTGGCCGGTGGTGCCGAAGTTGTCGGGCGTGGGCACGATGCCGTGGTCGAAGAGATTCACCCAGACGCGATTGGCCATCACGCGCGCGGTGAGCGGATTCTCCGGCGAGGCAATCCAGTCGGCGAGTTCGGCGCGGCCGCTGCCCTTGCTGATTTTCGCGGGCCGCTTCGTCGCGACGACCTGCACGAAACCGCGCGGCACCGTCGCACCCGGCTTGTCGAGTTCGCCGCGGCCAAGCAACTGCGTGTCGCGCGGATAGTTTTTGTCCTGCGCGCCCATCGCGAGGTGGAGCTGGTTGCCGTTCTCGTCGTAGCGGCCCAATAGTTTCTCCAGCGTGGCGATCTGGATGGAGGCGCCGATGAGCCGGGGATTGGCGATGGCGGCGCGGTCGCCCTTGGCGCGGGACTCGGCGAGCACGTCGTCGCGCTGCTTCTTGAACTGCGCGAGCTGGCGGTTCATTGCGTCGCGCTCCGCCTTGCTCAGCGGCGTGGCGTTGGGCACCGCGGCGTTTTCCGGCAGCGTGTTGAGCGGCGAGGTGTTGTTGTTCTGGATGAAGCGCGGCGTGCCGAAGCGCGTCTCGGTGCTCAGGAAAATTCCGGCGAGCGCGTAGTAATCCGCCTGCGGCACGGGGTCGAACTTGTGGTCATGGCAGCGCGCGCACGCGACGGTCAGGCCGAGCATCCCCTGCGTCACGGCGTCAATCTGCTCGTCGGCCACGTCGAGCTGAAATTGTTTGTAGTCCCGCGTGTTGTGCTCCTTCGGCCCGATGGCGAGAAAGCCCGTGGCGACGAGCTGCTCGGCCTTCTGCGTGTCGTTCTTCGCGGGCAGCAGGTCGCCGGCGAGCTGCTCCTTCAAAAATTTGTCGTAAGGTTTGTCTGCGTTGAACGCCGCGATGACGTATTCGCGATAACGCCACGCGTGCGGGTAGGCGACATTGAGTGACTTGCCCGAGGACTCGGCGTAGCGCGCCACGTCGAGCCAGTGCCGGCCCCAGCGCTCGCCGTATTGCGGCGAGGCGAGCAGCTTGTCCACGACCTTCTCGAACGCCTTCGCGTCCGTGTCATTCAGGAACGCGGCGAGTTCCTCCGGCGACGGCGGCAGACCGATGAGGTCAAAATAAACACGGCGCAGCAGCGTGGCCTTGTCCGCATCGCCGACGGGCTTGAGTCCCTTCGCTTCGAGTCCGGCGAGAATGTGGCGGTCAATGTCGCCGCGCGCCCAACTCGCGTCCTTCACCGCGGGGGCGGGCGCGCGCGTGGGAACTTGAAACGCCCAGTGCTCCTTGCCCTTCTCAATGTCAATGGACCGCTTCGTCAACGCCTTGCCGTCGCGCGGATCGGGCGCGCCCATCTTCACCCACGTCTCGAAGTCGGCGATGATCTCGTCGGAAAGTTTGCCGCCATTTTTCTCCGGCGGCATCGCGAGATCCTTGTCCGCGTAACGAATCGCCTTGATGAGCAGGCTGCCGCCGAGGTCACCAGGCACGACCGCGTGGCCGGTGTCGCCGCCGGCGCGGATGCCTTCGCGCGTGTCGAGCACGAGGCCACCCTTGATTTTTTCCGAGTCGGCGGCGTGGCACTTGTAGCATTTGTCCGTGAGCACGGGCCGGATTTTTTTCTCGAAGAAGGCGAGGCCCTCGGCCGTGGCGGGCTTCTCGGCGGCGTGCGCCATGGTCGCCGGTTTGGCCGCGGCGGTTTTCGTCGTCGGATTTTCCGCCGCCTTCTTTGCGGCCATTGCCTGGAGGAGCGCGATGCCCCGGAACTCCTCCAGCGTCAGCTTCTCGTCCTGATCCTTGTCGAGGTAGCCGAACATCCGTTCAGCCGAGTCGGGGTCGGCCTTCATCTTCGGGGAAAGCTGGATGAGCTTCTCGAACTCCTTCCGGTCCAGTTTGCCGTCGTGATTCACGTCGAGCGTTTTGAACGTGGTGTCGAGGGACTGCGCGGCGCGACCCGCATACGGTGCCTTGGCCGCGGCCACCGCCGCCAGCGCGCCGGCGAGCGTGAGCAACAGAACCGGCTTCCACTGGGGAAGCCGCGCGGTCGTTTTGGTCTTGGCTGTATTCATAATGCGCTTGGTGAACGGTTCGTTGCTGTGGATGACGCCGTTTGATTGCGTCTCGTTACGGCATTGTTATTAAGATTTGGTAAACGGCCGGCGCTGTCCATCGCTCAATCACTTGGACCCACCACGCCGGCTCAGGAACGCCAGCAGATCGCGGATTTCCCGGTCGGTCAGCGTCGCCAGCAGACCCTCCGGCATGAGCGAGGTGGTGAGGTCGCGCCGCCGCGTGATCTCCGCGGTCTTGATCGTGACCTCGCGGCCCGTGAGGTCGCGATAGACCTCCGTCCCGCTGCCGCCCTTGCGCAACTTGATGCCGAGGAACTCCGTGCCGTCCTTGAAATCCAACGAGGTGGGAAAAAATTGCGGCGCGACCTGCCGGTTCGGTTCGAGGATGGATTGCAGCAGCCAGTCCGCGTCGCCCTGGTTGCCCACGGCGCTGAGGTCCGGCCCGACGACATTGCCGCGCCCGCTGTGCATGTGGCACGAGGAACAAATCGCGACCTTGGGATGGAAAAAAATCCGGCGGCCCGCCTCGGCATCTCCCGCCTCCTTTTGTTTGCCAAGAAGTTTCTGCCACGCGCGCAAATCCGTCGCGGGTGGCCGGCCCTCGGCCATCGAGTTCGGCTGGAGCGCGGCGAGGACGAGGTCGCGCGAAGACGGGTGCTGCCGGCTGATTTCGATAAGGCTTTGTTGATGCTCAATCTTGAGCGGGGCGAACCGCAGCGCGCGCAGCGCCTCGTCGCGGATCGTGGCGTTGGAGTTTTTTGCGAGTTCGAGCAGCAACGGAAGCTGCTCCTCGGGTGCGGCGGCCAGACCGACGATGGCTTCAGCGCGAAGATTCGCCACGCGCGAATCGTTGCGGGCGATCTCGGCGAGCATCGGTGCCACATCTTTGCCGGACTTCCGCGCGAGTGTGCGGACGGCTTCGAGCGAGAGCAGGTCGTGTTTCTGCCCGAGCATTTCGCGCAGCAAGAGCAGGGTGAGTTGGGCCGTTTCGGGCGGGAGCAGCCGCAACGCAAAACCGCGCACGTGCGGCGGCGCACTGGTGTCGCGGACACGTTCGAGCAGCATCGCCTTGTCGTTCACGCCCGCGCGCGAGTTGCCGCGGAGCGTGTTCAACGCCGCGAGGCACGCCTCGAAGCGGCGGTAGTCCAGATCGGAGCGCGTGAGGAGTCGCTCGACTTCGGGTTGAAGCACGGCGAGTCGCTCATCAGCAATCCAACGCAGCGCCTCGAACTGCACATCGCCGCTCGCATCGGAGAGGAACGTGCGCGCCAGTGCTTCGTCAGTTGGCTTCGCAAGTTTCAGCGCAAGGCACGCGGAGACACGGTCGCGTTCGGACATCTTCTTCACGCTGTCTGCTTTGCTCCAGGATTCCGGCTGGCGGGCGAGCGCGAGCAGAGCGGCGCGGGCGAGGAACGGATCATCGCCGCGCGCGGTGGTAAACAACTTTGACGGCGATTGGTTCTGCTTGGGATGGTTCAGCTCCGCGAGTTGCCGCGTTGCAGAATTCGGCGGCAGGGGGTTGGCCGGCTTGAGCCAACTCTTGGCGAGCACGGGATCAATCTCCAGCTTCCAAACGCGCCCGCGCTGGTGGATCGGATACGAGGGGAAAACCCAGTCCGCGATGTAATAAACTCCTTCGCTCGCGCGCACCATGCACGTGGGGCGGAACATCTCGCCGCCGGTGACGAGTTCGACGCGCTGTGCGCCGTAGCTCGCGCCACGCCGTTCGAGTTGG
The DNA here is from genome assembly GCA_016199935.1 of Verrucomicrobiota bacterium. Classification (GTDB taxonomy): domain Bacteria; phylum Verrucomicrobiota; class Verrucomicrobiia; order Limisphaerales; family JACQFS01; genus JACQFS01. The sequence goes on along the minus strand of JACQFS010000248.1, from coordinate 6,174 downwards.
AAAAAATCTATCCGGTTGTCCGCCCACGACGGCACGAGCAGCCCGCCGCCCAGCGGCGCGATGCTGCACGGAGCCTCACCGGTCGGGCAGACCATCGGCAACGTGCCGCGCAACTCGCCGTCCCAGCAGACGAACGGATGAAACGGCGCCTCGCCGTAGGCGCGTTGGTAGCCATAGTCGCCGCCCTCGACGATGTGCAGCAGGCGGCACGGCGGCCGGCTGCCCGGATCGTTTTCCGCGGCGAAGATTTCGCCATCGGCGCGCACGCAGATGCCGAAGGGATTCCAAAATCCCTTTGCGATGCGGCGCAGTTGCGAGCCGTCCGGTTTGCAGCGGAAGATGCCGCCCTCGCCGACGCCGCGAATCGTGGTGCCGTCCGACGCGACGAGGGTCCAGTCCTTCCACATGTTTTCGCCGAGCGCAAAGATGAGGTCGCCTGACGGATGCCACGCGAGTCCGGACATTCCATTGTGCGGATACGTTTCCTCCGTCTTGAGTGTGGCGAGCACCTCCTCGCGATCACCGAGGCCGTCGCCGTTGGAGTCCTTCACGCGCAGGATGCGGCCGCGCTCGGAGAGATACACCCAGCCGTTCGTGCCGAGTTCGAGGTCCATCGTCGCGTCGGTGTTGTTGTAGAACACCGAGCGCTTCTGCATTCGCCCGGTCGCGTCAGGATTGGAGAGCACGACGATTTCGTCGTGCTTGGGGCCGGGATAATCGGCGGGACGGAAATGCGTGTGCGAGTTGATGACCCACACGCGCCCTTCTTTATCCGCGTCAATGCCCGTTGGCGTCATCACCTGCGGATGCTCGGCGACGAGCGTGAGCTTCACTCCGGGTTGGTTGAACTTCAGCTCCGGCGGGCAATCGAGCGGAGCGTTCGGGGAAACACTTCGCTTCGCGACATTGGCGGCGACCGCAGCGTGGGCGACCAAGGCGAACAAAATGCAAACGCGCGGCAGCAACAGTGGAACGAGTGGGCTCATGAGTGGATGCTGCCAGCGCGTCCGCCAAATTTCCACGCTGAAGGTTCGTCACCTTCGCCCTCGGTCGCATCGTAACGCCCGTGCCAGAAGTTGACGCGGGATAATTTGGACTGCGCCGGCAAGCGAAGCGCGACGGCGCTTTGGAACGGTCAGCGCGGACGAAAGCGGTGTCGCGCTTCGCTTGCCACCGCAGTCCAAAAGGGTCTGCGCGAAATCAAAGGTCCGGGGGTTCTGGTGCGCTCTCATTCCCCCTACTTCGAGGGTAAGGCTTCCGCCGTCTTGAGGTATTTGCCGAACCATTCCAGCTCCAGCTTCGTCGCCTCCGCGAAGCCTTCGGCATAGACGCTGTAGTGCGTCATGCCTTTGAGGACGTGGTAGTGGACCGGCACGCCGTGGGATTTCAAAACCTCCGCGACCTTTTCGCCGTTCTGGTGGCGGTCCATCAACTCCTCGTTCTCGGCGTCAATGATGAGCGTCGGCACTTTGATTTTTTCCGACGCCTCGTTGGCGCTGTAGCCGATGCCCTTGGCCGGGTTCACGCGCATCTGGGCGTAGGTGGCCATCTTGCCGGTCATCTTGCCGGTTTCAAATGGCACCGACTCGGTCTCGCCGCGCGCCTGTTTGGTGGCGAGGCTGTAGGCGTATTTCTCCGCGGCCGGCCCGCGGCCGCCGCCCATGCCGGGCACCTGCGCGGCGACGCATTTCACGCGCGGGTCGTTCGCCGCCGTCCACACCACGAGACCGCCGCCGTAGCTGCTGCCCCAGATTCCGACGCGGCTCGCGTCCACGTTCGTTTCACCGACGATGAAACTGACCACCGCGCGGATGTCCATCGCCTGGTCCGCGAAATCCATCTGCCACCGAACGGCGCGGGTCTTCACGTTGACTTCGCCTTTCGCGTCGGGTCGCGGCTGTTTGTCCAATGCGATGAGCTTGCTGTCGCTCGCGCCCCAGCCGCGATAGTCGAACGCGAGCGCGATGTAGCCATTCGTCGCGAAGATCGGCCCAAGCCGGCCGCCAGTGCCGCCCTTCGTCCCGCCGGTGCCGTTGCAGAAAACAATCGCGGGCAATTTTTCGTCGGGCTTCAAACCTTTCGGAAGATACAAGTCCCCGGCCATCCGCACGCCGTCGCAGAAGATGGTGACGTCGCGTTTCTCCACATTTTCTGGCAGGGCGGGTCGGGCGGCGGCCTTCTTTGCGGCCGCGTCGGCAGCACCGAGGAGAATGACGCCAATGAAGCAGATGAAAATAATCGCGCGCAGTTTCACGGATGGATTCACATGGATGACGTTAATGGTTGGGGACCTGTTGTCGGTTCAATTCGCCCGCCCGGATTGAACGCAATACACTCGCGCCGCCGTGCGGAGGAGCAGGCGCTCGCCGACGAGCGCGGGCGTGGCCATACACATGTCGTCGGCGAGAAGTTTGTTGGTGTGCAGCAGCTCGAACTTGTCGCCCGCGCGCAGCACGAAGCAGACGCCGTCCTCGTTCAGACAGAAAATTTTTCCGCCCGCGGCCCACGGTGACGAAGTGAACGCGAAGCCATTCGGCAGACGCTCGCGCTCGTAGTGCGCCTTGCCCGTCTTCGCGTCGAAGCAACTCACGAGGCCCCGGTCGTAGAGGACATACACACGCCCGTCGTGGAACAGCGGCGAGGGATTGTAAGGGCCGCCGACGGGATTCGACCACGCGATGAATTCGTTGCCCGTCTCGCCGGGCTTGAGCGTGATGTCGCCGCCCGCGCCGGGGCGGACGGCATAGAGCGGGCGCAACTTGTCGCCGATGTAACCGGAGCTGACGAACAGCAAGCCCTCGCCCGCGAACGGCGTCGGGATGGTGATGGTGGACATGCCGCGGAAGGACCAGAGCGGTTTGCCGTCGAGGTCGTAACTGCGCACCGCGCGCGTGCCGGTGGTGATGAGTTCGGTCCGCTGGGCGTTGCGCCAGATGAACGGCGTGGACCAGTTGCTCTTCTCGTCGCGGTCCACGCGCCAGAGTTCCTTGCCGGTTTTGGCGTCGACCGCGAGCAGTTCGGCGTGGTCGTCGTTGTCGTTCACGAGGAACAACCGGCCCTCGTGCAACACCGGCGATGCCGCGTAACCCCAACCGAAGCGCGTGCGGCGCGGCTCCAATTTCTTCGACCACACTTCCTTGCCGTCGAGCGTGAGCGCGAACACGCCGAGCCCGCCGAACATCGCATACACCCGCTCGCCGTCGGTCACCGGCGTCTCCGCGCCGTAGCTGCTCTTGAGATGGATGGCCGTCTGCGGCGCGGCGCGGTTCACGGTCTTTTCCCACACGACCTTGCCGGTGGCGAGGTCGAGGCAATAGACCTTCGACTCGTGCTCGGTCTTGGCCGGCTCGGGGCGATTGCCGCCGAAATACAAACCCTTCTTCGGCGGCTCGGCGTCGCCGAGGTTCACGACGGCCGTCACGAAAATCTTCCCGCCCCACACGATGGGCGACGACCAACTGCGTCCCGGCAAATCCCTTTTCCACGCGACATTTTCCGTGGCGGACCAATGGTCGGGCAGCTTGGGATTCGCGCTGACTCCGGCGGCGTCCGGCCCGCGAAACTGCGGCCAGTTGGCGTCGGCAGCAAACGCTGGCGCGGCCAGGCTGACGAGTGTCGCGAACAGGAAGGTGAAGTGCGGCGTGCGCATGGCGGGTGGGGTTGGGTGGCGGGCGGGCCGCCCTCGCTCCAGCTACTCGGCCCCGGCGCGGCGCGTGCGCGGCAGGCGTGAACTGCGCAGCGTGCCGTCGTTCAGCGTGTAGTATTCCATGTAGCCGATCATCATCTCGTTGAAGGTCTGCGGGCCCCAGCGGACGATCTTGGTCGGGTCGGGATTCGCAGGATTGCCCGCGCTGTTGTCGAACACGGCAGTGATCTTCATCGTGCTGCCGGCGGGGATGCGTTTCGTCTCGGCGCACTCGTAGCGGAGCTGCCAGTTGAAATCGTAATGCGGAATGTCGAGGAGCGTCTCGTGCCGTCCGTCGGGATACGTGGCCTCGTATTTGAACGCCTTGCCGCGGACGTGCATGTGCGCCATGAACGCCGTGAGATCCAGATCGAACGGCACGCGTTGCTCCGCGACCTCGACGTGATCGGCCGCGCCGGGCGGGATGTTGATCGTGATCTTCGGCATCGCGAGCACGTGGACGGCGTAAGTGGGCGGCTGCGCGGCGAATTTCAAACCGATGCGCATCTGCTCGTCCACGGCCTTGCCGTTGGGCGTGTAATGAATCTGAAAGCTGATGGTCGCGCCGGCCGGCAGCATTTTTCCGAAGCCCTCGGGCAGCACGCGCCACGCATTGCCCGGCACATACGCGGCCCAATAACCCTCCACGCCCTCGGCCGCGTCGCGCAAGTTGGCCCCCTTGGGATGCACCTTCACGATCACGTGATGCACCACCGCGCGGTTGCCGGGCCGGATTTCCGCGGCCTGAATCCAGCGGTCTTCCGTGAAGTTGGTGGGCACCTGGATGTGCTGATACTCCACCACGCCTTCGGACGGGACCGAATAATCTTCCGCGACTTCGAACACCGCGTCGGGTTTCCCGAGTTGCCAGCCTGCGGGGTACGTCGGGGCAGGCGGCAAGTCTTTAGGGTCGCCCTCGCGCGCTCCGCCGTCCACCCAGGACACGATGGTGTTGATTTCGTCCGGAGTCAGACCACGCTCGCCGGCGAATTTCCCAAAGTTGCGGTCGAGCGGCCAAGGCGGCATCGCCCGCGATACTACTTTCTCGCGGATGGACTTCACCCAGGGACGCGCTTCTTTGTAGTTCATCAGCGACATGGGCGCTACTTCGCCCGGACGGTGGCATCCCGCGCAATTCTTATAAAGGATCGGGGCCACGTCCTTGTCAAACGTCGGCGACATCCCCGGCTTGGCCCCGGCCCACGCCGGAACCGTGGTCATGCCAGCCAGCGCCACTAGTCCAAGAATCTGCTTCACCGTTCTCTTCTCCTCGTTCCTCATTCCTCGTTCCTCGTTCCTTTTAATCCAGGCTGGTCTTCTTGGACGTCCTCACGCTGTAAGTAGTCCAGCCGATCATCATCTCTTCCCAGGTCTGATCGCCCCAGTAGATCGGCTTGGTGGCGTCGGGATTCCACTTGTTGCCGGTGGAATTATCGAAGTAGGCGGTGCACTCCAGCCGCGTGCCCTTGGGGATCTTCACCGGCGTCGCGAACATGTAGCCGCTTTGCCAGTTGAAATCGTACTGGGGGATCTCCAAAAGGATCTGGCTGCGGCCATCCGGATAGACCGCGCGGTATTCGAAACTCTTGCCGCGCAGGTGCATGTGCGGGAACAGCGCGGTGATTTCGGCGTCCTCAGTGAAAGTAGCCGAGGACTCCACGCGGTAGTTGGCTTCGCCGGCGGGAATGGCAAACTTGCCGTTCATCACTCCGACGGTGCGCTCTTCCCACTCCGGCGCCTCGCTGGCGAACTTGATGCCGACGCTGGTGCGGTCCTTGGACGCCTTGCCGTTGGGAGTGTAGTGCAACTGGAAGATCAACTCCGCGCCGGCAGGAATCAACCGGGCGTGACCGGGAGCGTATTCCACGGACTGCTCGCCGGGAGCCGAGCCGTGCAGCAGCGTGCCCAACTTGGTCTGGATGCGGGCGGTCTCAGGATTCTTCGGGGCAGGCGGCATCAGGTCCATCCGGCCGCGCAGGCCTGCCGGGAACGACGGGCCCTTCTTCGGATCGTGGACGAAGACGATGGCGTGATGCACCACGGAGCGATCGCCGAAGTGGATCTCCGCCGACTGCAGCCACTTGTCCTCTTTGAAATTGGTGGGCACAGTGAAGTACTGGTATTCGACCACTCCGCTCGCGGGGACCTCGTACTCCACCGGAATGGAGTAGACCGCGTCGGGTTTCCCGATGTGCCAGCCCTCTGCAACCTCTGGTACGGGGGGCAGATCCTTGGGATCGCCTTCCTTGGCGCCGCCGTCCACCCAGGCCAGGATGGTGGCGATATCCTTATCACTCAGCCGCCGGTCATTCCGGAACGGTCCGTAGTGAGCGTCGGCGTGCCAGGGCGGCATCACGCGCTGCGACACCTTTTCGCGGATGGACTTGACCCAGGGACGCGCTTCCTTGTAGCTCAAGAGCGAGAAGGGCGCGACTTCTCCGGGCCGGTGGCAGGTCACGCAATTCTTGTAGAAGACCGGAGCCACGTCT